>JAYSQH010000290.1:0-2150 GCA_043721655.1 Phycicoccus sp.
TTCCCTGCCGGCCATGACCTGCAGCGCGCCGAACACGCGAGGACACTGGCGCGAGTCGTCGAGAGGTTCCTCCTGGCCACCGTGTCACCGCTCAATGAAGAGGGATATGACCATGGCTGATCTGCGCTTTGACGGACGTGTGGCAATCATCACCGGAGCCGGGGGCGGTCTCGGGCGATCGCACGCGCTTGAGCTGGCTCGTCGTGGAGCTCACGTTCTGGTGAACGACCTGGGTGGCGCCCTTGACGGCAGCGGCTCCTCAAAGTCGGCCGCGGACAGGGTCGTCGACGAGATCACCGCCGGCGGTGGCATCGCCGTGGCCAACCACGAGTCCGTGGCCACGTCGGACGGGGGGCAGGCGATCGTGCAGGCCGCCCTGGACGCCTTCGGCCGCGTTGATGTGCTGGTCAACAACGCAGGCATCTTGAGGGACAAGGCCTTCCACAAGATGGATCACACCATGATCGACCCGGTGATCGACGTTCACCTCAAAGGTGCTCTCTACGTCAGCCAGCCGGCGCTTCGACTGATGCGTGAACAAGGCTACGGCCGGATCATCAACACCAGCTCCGCCTCAGGTCTGTTTGGCAACTTCGGCCAGGCCAACTACGGTGCCGCCAAGGCCGGACTGGCCGGGCTGACCCGCGTCCTCTCGATCGAGGGCGCCGGCCACGGCATCAAGGTCAACGCCATCGCGCCGATCGCGTCCACCCGGATGACCGGTGACATTCTGGGAGACCTGGCAGCCAAGGTCTCGCCCGAGTCCGTGAGTCCTCTGGTCGCCTACCTGGCGCACGAGGAATGCTCAGTCAGCGGGCACATCTACTCTGTTGCCGGCGGTCGGATTGCCAGGATCTTCGTAGCCGAGACGCACGGTGTCGTACTGGAAGAGAACACTGCCGAAGCCGTCCGCGACAACCTGGCACTCATCGACGAGCTCGATGCCGAGCGATACCACCATCCGTCGTCACTGGACGACGAGACCATGATTATCGCCAACGCGCTGTTGACCGTCTCCTGAGAGAGCCCCACTGCCAGCGGTCGGTCGTCAGAACGCCCTGACTCCGGTGATCCGAAAGCACGGCCACGCAGGAGGCGCCCGCGTAGTTCGACCGGTACGATCATGACTGGTGCGCCGGGAAGTCTGGTCGGCAACGAGATGATGGCTGCCCCCGACCAAGGACGTTCATGACTGACACCGGCCCCTTCGCCCAGCTTCTGCTCTTTCTGTCGCTCGCGGTCGTTGCTGCGGTGCTCTCCAACCGGCTGACGGCGCGCCTGCGGGTTCCGGCACCGGCGTTGTTCCTGGCCGCAGCCGCTCTGGCCGCGGCTGCCTTGCCCGGCCTGCAAGCGCCGCCCGATCGTACGGTCGAACGCATCGTCACGGTCGCGTTGATCTGCATCTTGTTCGACGGCGGTATGCACATCGGCTGGCGGCGATTCCGGGCAGCTGCCGCTCCCATCGTGGTTGTGGGCGTCGCAGGGACGTTCCTCACAACGGCAGCCGTCGCCGCAGTGGCGCACTTTGGCTTCGGACTCGGCTGGTACGTCGCACTGTTGCTTGGCACGGCGATCGCGCCGACCGACCCCGCTGTCGTCTTCTCCGTGTTGGGACAGCGGGAGATACCTGGACGCGCCTCGACGATTCTGGAAGGCGAGTCCGGAGCGAACGACCCGGTGGGAATCGCCCTGATGGTGAGCCTCTTGACCGCCGGATCTCTCAGCGGCGCAGCTGTCGTGCAGGTCGCCGGTGAGTTTCTGCTTCAGATGGGCGTGGGCGCGGCCCTGGGGTTGCTGGGCGGGCAGGCCCTGCTGTGGGTCATGCGCCGCGTCTCGCTGCCGAGCGAGGGCCTTTACCCGCTCCGGACTCTCGCGTGCGTCTTCATTCTGTATGGCGCGACGACTCTCGCACACGGCTCCGGCTTTCTCGCGGTCTTCGTCGCCGGCATCGTCCTTGGCGACGAGCGCGCGCCGTTCAAGCGGGAGGTTGAGCGGTTTCAGTCAGCCCTCGCGAGCCTTGGCGAGATCGTCGCGTTCGTGGTGCTGGGCTTGACCGTGAACCTGGCTGACCTCACTCGAACTGACGTATGGGTGCCAGGTCTGGTCCTCGGCGCCTCGTTGGCCCTCGTGATCCGGCCACTTTTGGTGGG
>JAYSQH010000291.1:0-6941 GCA_043721655.1 Phycicoccus sp.
CAAACCTGCTGCGAGCACCGCGACCTTCGCGATAGACATTCGTTTCAGACTCAAGCTTCTCAAGGGTCCTCCAAAGGATCCGGTTTCGCCCTGGCGAGCAGAGTGGCTCAGGCAGCAGCGAACACCTATTGATAGGACGACCCTGTCTGCACTGTGAGATCTCCACATCCCCGTAAAGGTACAAAAGCGGCATACCGAACATTGCCTGCCTCCCGATGGGGCGACCCGCCCGCCACTGTTTAGCCTCGGGCAGTCAGGCTGTTGGGTAGACCAGTTGGCATAGCCGTGCTCTCTTGTGATCCAGGACACCAGGGCGGAACAAGGAGAGGCATTCCGCTCAAAGGCAACGAAAAGCGGGACAGACCAGTTGGCCTGTCCCGCTTTCCAAGAATGCTTCCCCGCGCCAAGAAGAGCGCGAGGGGCCTAAGTCACTTGAGTGTGACGGTGGCTCCGGCGCCCTCGAGGGCAGCCTTGGCCTTCTCTGCGACGTCCTTGGCGACCTTCTCCAGGACGGGCTTCGGGGCACCATCAACAAGGTCCTTGGCCTCCTTCAGTCCGAGGCTCGTGAGCGAGCGGACCTCCTTGATGACCTGAATCTTCTTTTCGCCGGCCGCCTCGAGGACGACGTCGAACTCGTCCTGCTCCTCGACCTCGGCAGCAGCGGCAGCGCCGCCGCCCGCAGCAGCAACGGCAACCGGGGCCGCAGCAGTGACGCCGAAGGTGTCCTCGAACAGCTTCACGAACTCAGAGAGCTCGATAAGCGGCATTTCCTTGAAAGACTCGATGAGCTCTGCAGTGCTGAGCTTTGCCATGGTGGCAGTTCCTTTCTGGTACGTCGTTCATATGTTGGTTCGTGCACATGCCGTGAGTGGCGTTGTGGTGGATCAAGCAACCGCGACCGGGTCGCGTCAGCTCTCGTCGCCACCCGTGGCGACGTCTTGGGTGGTGCCATCCAGCACCTCGACGGTGACGGCTGGTGCCTCGACGGCATCCTCCGCAACCGGCGCGTCCTGCGGTGCCGCTTCAGAAGGCTCGGACGGAGCCTCCGCTGCGACTGATGTGACTGCAGGAGACTCTGCCTCGAGCTTGGCTCGCAGGGCGTCGACCACGCGGGCCGTCTGCGACAAGGGGGCGGCAAAGAGGTAGACAGCCTTGCTCAGCGACGCCAACATGGCGCCAGCAAGCTTGGCCAGGAGAACCTCGCGGGACTCGAGGTCCGCGAGCGTGGAGATCTCCGCGGGGGACAATGCCTTGCCGTCCATGACGCCGGCCTTGATCACCAGGTGGGGATTTGCCTTGGCGAAGTCACGCAGGCCCTTGGCCGCCTCAACCGGGTCACCGGTGATGAAGGCGATCGCGGACGGACCCGAGAACTGACCGTCAAAAGCCGTGACTCCGGCTGCCTTGGCGGCGATCTCGGTGAGCGTGTTCTTCACGACGGCGTAGGTAGCGTGCTCGCGAATGGTGCTACGCAGCGTGGTCAGCTGCGCCACGGTCAAGCCGCGGTACTCCGTGAGCACGGCCGCACCCGAGTTGCGGAACTTGTCCGTCAGCTCGGCGATGGCTGCCTGCTTTTCGGGCTGTGCCACTGGGCCTCCTTCCGAAATGAGTTGCCGGAGAAGGTGGCCACACACAAGAAGAGCCCCGGCGCAGGGCGCGGGGCTTGCGGAATACAAGATCTTGTATGCCGGTCACGTGCGATCCTGCGCTGGTTGCCCGCATGCTGCGGAACCTTCGATCAGCCTGCAAGGAGCGGGCCGACAACCGGCGGTCTTTGGTCGTGGCTCAGCGTACGGGCAGGAGGGCCGCAGTCAAAATCGGCGGCTACACGTCTGTCGTGGTCTCGAAGTCATAGCTTCCATGCAGCGAGGCCGCACCGATGATCGGGTGCGGCCTCGCGACACGTGCGGGTGGATCAGATGATGAGGGTGACTAGAGCGTTGACTCGTCCTCGACCAGCAGGTTACGGGTGCGGTTCTGGTCCAGAGGGATGCCGGGGCCCATCGTCGTGGACATGGTGGCTCTCTCGATGAACCGGCCCTTGGACGACGACGGCTTGAGCCGCAGGATCTCAGCGAGAGCCGCGCCGTAGTTCTCCACCAGCTGAGCCTCGTCGAACGAGACCTTGCCGATGATGAAATGAAGGTTGGCGTGCTTGTCGGAGCGGAACTCGATCTTGCCGCCCTTGATCTCGGTGACAGCCTTGGCCACGTCCATCGTCACGGTGCCGGTCTTGGGGTTGGGCATCAGGCCACGCGGACCCAGCACCTTGCCCAGACGGCCGACCTTGCCCATCAGGTCAGGGGTCGCCACGACGGAGTCGAAGTCGAGCCAGCCGCCAGCCACCTTGTCAAGCAGCTCGTCCGAGCCGACGTAGTCCGCCCCAGCGGCCTTTGCCTGCTCCGCCCGCTCGCCGGTGGCGAAGACCAGGACCCTGGCGGTCTTGCCGGTGCCGTGCGGGAGGTTGACGGTGCCGCGGACCATCTGGTCGGCCTTGCGCGGGTCAATGCCCAGTCGAAAGGCGACCTCGACGGTCGAGTCGTACTTGGTGGTGGTGGTGACCTTGGCCAGACGGACGGCCTCGAGGGGTGGGTAGAGCTTGTCGAGGTCGATCTTCTCTGCTGCGGTGCGGTATGCCTTGCTGCGCTTCACTTCTGCTCCTGGTGCTTGAGGTTCTGGTGTTCTTGGTGTTACGGAGTTCGTGGTCGAACGGACCAGCGCTGGCCCTGCCACTTGAGCCGGTCTGTGTCAGCCGGTGGTGATGCCCATCGAGCGAGCCGTGCCGGCGATGATCTTGGCCGCCTGCTCGATGTCGTTTGCGTTGAGGTCTTCCATCTTTGTTGCGGCGATCTCACGGACCTGGGCTGCCGAGAGGTGGGCAACCTTCGTCTTGTGCGGCTCGCCAGAGCCCTTGGCCACGCCAGCAGCCTTCTTGATCAGCTCGGCAGCCGGAGGCGTCTTGGTGATGAAGGTGAACGAGCGGTCCTCGTAGACCGTGATCTCCACCGGGATGACGTTTCCGCGCTGTGACTCCGTCGCGGCGTTGTACGCCTTGACGAACTCCATGATGTTGACGCCGTGCTGACCGAGGGCGGGGCCCACGGGGGGTGCCGGCGTCGCTGCGCCGGCCTGGATCTGCAGCTTGATAAAGCCGGCGATCTTCTTCTTCTTGGGAGGCATTGTCTAGGTCCTTGTTTGCCGGGGATGGTGCGGGTGCTGCTCACTCAGATCTTGGCGACCTGGCTGAACGAAAGCTCGACCGGTGTCTCACGGCCGAAGATCGAGACCAGCACCTTGAGCTTCTGGCTCTCGGGGTTGATCTCGGAGATGGTGGCAGGAAGGGTCTCGAACGGCCCCTCCATGACAGTGACGGACTCGCCGACCTCGAAGTCAACGATGTGGGTCTCGCCCGCCTTGGCTCCCCCGGCCGAGCCCGCGGCATCGCCAGCGGTTTCGAAGCTCGGGTTGAGCATGGTGTAGATCTCATCGTGGGAGAGCGGGACCGGCTGGTGGGTGTGACCGACGAAGCCGGTGACACCAGGGGTATGGCGCACCGCGCCCCAGCTCTCATCGGTCAGGTCCATCCGGACCAGGACGTATCCGGGCATCCGAACCCGGGTGACCAGCTTGCGGACACCGCCCTTGACCTCGCTCACCGTCTCCATGGGGACCTGGACGTCGAAGATGTACGGCTCCATGTTCAGGGACGTCACACGGGTCAGCAGATTGGCCTTGACCCGGTTCTCGTAGCCCGCGTAGGAGTGGATGACGAACCAGTCGCCTTCCTGGATGCGCAGCTTGGCGCGGAACGCCGCCTCATCCTCGACTGCGTCATCAATGTCACCAGCGTCGATGTCGCCGGCTTCATCAACGTCGCCGGTCTCGTCGGCGGGCGCGACGGCTCCGTCGGCCGACTCGGCGGTGGCATCAGTGTCGATGGTGTCGCCGGCCTGCTCGACCGCGTCGTCGTTCTTGACGTCGACGTCAGCTTGTTCGACGACGCCGACGCCCTGCTCGCTGTCGGCCGACTGGTCGACGGAGACCTCGGAGGTCCACTTCTCGGACACGCTGATGACCTGCTTCCTGGCTGTGGAACTGATGAGTTGTTACTTGCCGAACGCGAACGCGACGAGCTTGACGATTAGCTGGTCGGCGCCCCATACCAATCCCATCACCACAGATACGAAGGCGATGACAACGCTCGTGTACGTGACCAGCTCATGGCGGGTCGGACGAACAACCTTGCGGAGCTCGGCCAGGATCTGGCTGATGAACAGGCTGATCCCCCCGACGAAGCGACCCACGGGGTTGCCCCCCTTGCGGGGCGCGTCACGGCGTGCGCGATCTGAGCTTGCGGCGCCTGCCGTGCTCGTCTCGGTCATCTCGCGTGCCTTTCGTCTCTGTCGGATCGAACGTTGGATCAGATCTCGCTGCGCAGGGCAGGAGGGACTCGAACCCCCAACCGCCGGTTTTGGAGACCGGTGCTCTACCAATTGAGCCACTGCCCTTTGTGCGACGCCCATGTGCCGTCGTGCGAGCTTGCGCACTGGTTCAGCTTGCACACATGGGTGCTGGGAGGCCTCGGGGCATGCCTGAGCATGGTTGTCGTCAACCACCCAGTGGGTGAGCATACGCGAGGTCAGCGGCCCAATGCGAACCCGTGACTGGCCGCACCTAGGCAAGGGCTGATGACCAGCCTGCGGACGCGCCGCCGCACGGCATACCAGCTTCTGAGAACATTGACGCGTGACCGAGCCCAGCCCCCGCACCCGTGTCTCCCGCCGTGTCGGCTCCATCGCCGAGTCAGCGACGCTTGCCGTCGATGCCAAGGCCAAGGCGCTCAAGGCCGAAGGCCGTCCGGTCATCGGCTTCGGTGCCGGAGAGCCGGACTTTGCGACCCCGGACTACATCGTCGCCGCCGCCATCGCGGCAGCCCAGGACCCGGCAAACCACCGTTACACGCCAGCGGGGGGGCTGCCCGACCTGAAGAAGGCGATCGTCAGCAAGACACTCCGCGACAGCCACTATCAAGTGACGCCGGAGCAGGTACTGGTCACCAACGGCGGCAAGCACGCCGTCTACAACACCTTCGCCGCGCTGCTCGACCCTGGCGATGAGGTGCTGCTCCCGGCCCCCTACTGGACGACCTACCCCGAAGCCATCAAGCTGGCGGGCGGCACGGCGGTCGAGGTGTTCGCGGGCGAGGACCAGAACTACCTGGTGACCGTCGACCAGCTGGAAGCGGCTCGAACAGCGCAGACGAAGGCGCTGCTCTTCTGCTCACCATCCAACCCCACCGGCGCGGTCTACTCCCCAGAGCAGATGCGGGAGATCGGCCAGTGGGCCCTGGCCAAGGGAATCTGGGTCGTCACGGACGAGATCTACGAGCACCTGACATATGACGGCGTGCGCTCGGTCTCCATGCCGGTCGAGGTGCCAGAGCTTGCCGACACCTGTGTCGTGATCAACGGCGTCGCCAAGACCTACGCCATGACGGGATGGCGCGTCGGCTGGATGATCGGCCCGCGTGACGTCATCAAGGCGGCCACCAATCTGCAGTCCCACTCGACATCGAACGTCGCCAACGTCTCCCAGCGAGCCGCGATCGCGGCCCTGAACGGATCGCTGGACGCGGTGGAGGAGATGAGGGTGGCCTTCGACCGTCGCCGGCGCACCATCGTCGGGATGCTCAACGACATCGAGGGTGTCGAATGCCCGATGCCCAGCGGCGCGTTCTATGCCTATCCATCGGTCAAGGGCGTTCTCGGAAAGACCATCCGTGGCAGGGTGTGCACCACATCGGCTGAGCTTGCCGCACTGATCCTGGATGAGGTCGAGGTGGCCGTCGTGCCCGGTGAGGCCTTCGGACCGAGCGGCTACCTGCGGATGTCCTACGCCCTCGCCGACAACGACCTGGTCGAGGGCGTTGCACGCATCCAGAAGCTGCTCCGCGAGGCACACTGAGCCGTATGTCTCGACCAGTGGGTCTGCTCCCCAAAGCCCACCTGCATCTTCACTTCACCGGCTCGATGCGGATTACCACGCTGCGCGCACTCGCGGACAAACACAGCATCCGCCTGCCGGACGCTCTGACCACCTCCTGGCCGCCGACGTTGAGTGCCGCCGATGAACGTGGCTGGTTTCGGTTCCAACGCCTCTACGACATAGCCCGTGCGTGCGTGCGCGACGAGAGCGACATGCGCCGAATCGTTCGTGAGGCAGCCATGGACGACGCCGCTGAGGGCTCCCAGTGGCTCGAGATCCAGGTGGACCCCACCTCATACGCACCCTTCGTCGGCGGCATCACCCCCGCCCTGGAGATCATTCTGGACGAGGCGCGGTCAGCGTCCGCAGACACCGGCATCGGTGTCGCGGTCGTTGTTGCCGCGAGCCGGGTCCGTCACCCGCTGGATGCTCGGATCCTGGCTCGGCTTGCCGCGCACTACGCCGGGGACGGGCCGGGAAGTGTGGTCGGATTCGGGTTGAGCAACGACGAACGCCGTGGAACCACAAGCGAATTCGCGCCTGCCTTCAATATCGCGCGTCGTGCCGGGCTGGCCTGCGTGCCTCACGGGGGCGAGCTACTCGGGGCTCAGGCGGTGCATGAAACGCTCAGGGCCCTTGACCCGGACCGGCTGGGACACGGGGTACGCAGCGTCGAGGACCCGCGAGTGCTGGACGAGGTCGTGCGCCGCGGAGTCGCGCTCGAAGTCTGCCCCGGGAGCAACGTCGCCCTTGGCGTCTACGGGGCGGCCGGAGACGTGCCCCTGCGTCAGCTGATCGATGCCGGAGCGCGCATTGCGCTGGGCGCGGACGACCCCCTGCTGTTCGGCTCGCGGCTGAGCGCCCAGTACGACATTGCGCGTACGGCACACGGGCTTTCGGACATCGAGCTGGCCGCGCTGGCAAGGGGCTCGATCGAGGCTTCCCGAGCCCCCGAG
>JAYSQH010000292.1:0-4687 GCA_043721655.1 Phycicoccus sp.
AGGCTGCTGTTGACCGCGTGCAGGTCGGTCACCAGTCCGTCGAGATCATCAGGGGTGGTGGTGCGGACCAGCCAGGTGAAACCGTAGCTGTCGGACTGCTCACTGTATTTGCCTTCATCTAGTGCGAGCAGCTGCTCGACCTGCTCGCGCAGCCCGGTGAATGCGCCGCCTTCGGCGGCCTTGAAACAGACCGAGCCGACACCCGTCGGCTCGAACCGGGTGCTGGTCTGCAGGGTGACCGCGGCGGCGGGTAACCCGAAGAGCTGGTCGAGGTTGGGTGCGGCTGGTTTGGTCCGGCCGAGCATGGTGTCCAGAAAGCCCACCGGACTACGCCTGTTGCCCGAGCTCGCGGGATAGGCCCGCAAGCTGCTCGAGGCGCCGGTCCAGCGGTGGGTGTGTGGCGAACAGCGAGGTCAGGCTGAAGCCGGGCGCAAGGGCGGGGGCGAAGAAGAACGCATTGAATGCTTCGGCCTGGCGCAGGTCCCGGGTGGGAATGCGGGCGATGTCACCGCTGACCTTGGTCAGCGCCGAAGCCAGCGCCGAGGGTCGCCCCGTCAGCATGGCCCCGGACCGGTCCGCGGACAGCTCCCGGTAGCGTGAAAGCGCCCGGGTGAGCATGAAAGACAGCGCGTAGACGACGGCCGAGACTGCTACCACGGCCATCAGCACCAATGCTGTGTTGTCACCCTCATCGTCTCCGTCGCGGTTGTCACCGAAACCCCCATAGAAGCCGGCGTAGAGCCCGAACCGGGTGATCAGCCCGGCCAGGACGCCCAGAAAGGACGCTACGGTCATGACCGCGACGTCGCGGTGCGCGACGTGAGACAGCTCGTGCGCGAGGACCCCCTCAAGTTCCTCGACCTCTAGTCGACGCATGAGGCCGGTGGTCGCGCAGACGACGGCCTTGTTGGGGCTGCGTCCGGTGGCGAATGCGTTGGGCACATCGACGTCGGCGATCGCGACCGCTGGTTTGGGCATGTCGGCTAGCGCGCACAACCGGTCGATGACCCCGTGCAGCTCAGGTGCCTGCTCCGGGGTCACGATCCGGCCGTGCATCGCGTACAGCGCGATCCGGTCCGAGAACCAGTACTGGGCGAACAAGACCCCACCGGCGATGACGATTGCCAGCACCGCACTCTTGATCAGCACGATGAGCGCCGCGGTGAACACCACGTAGAGCAGGCCGAGCAGGAATATCGTGACCAGCATCCGGCTGGTCAGGCCACGATCGGGCGCGAATCGGCTTTTCATCGGCTCATCCGGGGATCAAACCGTCCTCGCTGAGCAGCGCGGACACCTCGGCCAGGCTGCTGTCCGGCCCCGGGAGAATAAGGTCCGACGATCCCAGGTGATCGTCGGGCACCGGAGATCCAAGCTCTCGAATCCGATCAAGCAACCGCGTCAGCTCACGCTCGAACCCCGGCTCATCACCGGAGTTGACCGCCTCGGCCAGCTCCGCGTCGAGCTCGTTCAGCTCCGACAGGTGTTCTTCGGCCAGCTCCAGCTGGCCCTCGCCCAATATCCGAACGATCATGACTGTGCCTCCTGTGGCTGGGCCGGTCCGGCGGTCAACGCGTCCTGCGGGGAACGGCCGGCGGGCAGTGCCGTCTTGAGTCTGGAAAGCTCGGCCTCGACGTCGGACGTCGACGATATCCGCTCCAGCTCGACCTGGATGTTGTCCTTGGTCGACCCGGTGGCATCCTCCAACGCGCCCGAGGCCAGGAGGTCGTCGATCGCCCCGGCACGGGCCTGCAGCTGCGCGGTCTTGTCTTCAGCGCGTTGCATGGCCAGTCCGATATCGCCCATCTCTTCGCTGATGCCCGAGACCGCTTCACCAACACGGGTCTCCGCTTCGGCGGCTGAGTAGTTGGCCTTGATCGTCTCCTTACGGGTGCGGAAGGCCTCCACCTTGGCCTGGAGCCGCTGCAAGGCGGCGGTCAGCTTGTCCTGCTGCGCCTGAAGGTCGGCCTCCTGCGTGGTCAGGTCCGCCAGCTGCTGCTGAGCGGCGGACCGGCGCGTCAACGCCTCTCGGGCCAGATCCTCCCGGCCCGCAGCCAGTCCCGCCGCGGCCTGCTGCTCCAGCTTGTCCGCGCTGGCGGCCAGCTGATGCTTCTGCAGTTCGACCCGCTTGCGGCTGGTCGCAACGTCAGCGAGACCGCGGCGCACCTGCTGCACCATCTCCATCTGCTTTTGATACGAGTAGTCCAGTGTCTCCCGTGGGTCCTCGGCGCGGTCCAGCGCCCGGGACGCTTTTGCCCGGAAGATCAGGGCCAGGCGTTTGCTCAAGCTCATGATGGTGTTCCCTTCGTGTGGTAGCCACATTGAATTGCTGAGAATCTCGCAGAACCCGCTCCAGCAGAGCGCTCAACCGTGAAAGTACACATCAGCTTTGGAGGCCGAATTCGGACCGCGGTCCTCAACGGGGTGCTGGCGCTCGGCAGCAGGCGCCGTCCTTTCAGCCCTGCCGTCCTGCGCAGCTGGTCGTTGGACGAGGCGAACCAGTCTCGATAATCCTTGTCCAGCTCGGCAGTCAGGGTGGGGAATCGTACGATCGAGATGTGCATGTCAACCTCCCTGCGCAGTGGCGCTTTTATCGGCCGTGGCGCCGTCCAACGGATGGTCGTCCTCAACTGTGGCCCAACATTTTCGACCGTCGCAACTGGCCCGTATCTCGACGAGCTTCGAGGCGATCCAGCCGTTAGACAGTGGGAGCGGCCGTCGTGGCCAGGTCCACTCCTGACATGTCTTGGCGCATCGTGGCGGGGTTGTGTGTCCCAGAAAAGCGCATCATCCTGGCGCAATGGGAGACATGCTGGCCAGGAATGGGCGCTGGAGTCGTCGTCTCCGCGGACGCGGCGCCGGCGGACAGCAGGAGGGTGCCGGCCGCCAGAGTGGTGGTGACCAGTATGCGGACTGGATACATGATCGATGCCTTTCGTGGTGGTGCATGTGCTTCGTCAATCCGCAGGACCGATGGCTGGTTTCTTTTCCCGCCGGGATCCTGTGGCGTCTTCCACTTTGGCGCCCTGAAGTATCGGTTCCAGCGAGGGACTATGGAGAAACGATGAAGAAAGCCCGGGAGGGGTCGTGGCTTGTGGAGGTCGGTGGCGATCAGCACCTCCGTACCCGGCGGGCGGCCCCCAGTCATGCCCTGGACGCCGTCCACCGCACTATGGCCTTGCGTGACGGTTCTCCTTCCGGAAGGGCTGGGCGTCCTCACTCCCGGCTGGTGGGTCGCGTCGTCGCTGGGGTGGGCGGTGTGGAAGGTAGCGGTGTACCTGGGTCGCATAGGCGGTCCACTGCGGGCCGAAGAGTGCCTCGACCTCGCGTTCCTCGGACCGGGCGAGCCGGGCATAGACGACGGCCAGGATCGGGAACATCGCGAGGGTCGGGATCGTCGGCCACTGCAGCAGCCATCCAGCCATCACCAGCAGGAAACCCAGGTACTGCGGGTGCCGCACCCAGGCATACGGGCCGGTGGTAGCGAGCTGGTCGCGCTGAGCCGCCGCGTGCAGGTGCCGCCACGCGGCGGCGATGAGCCAGAGGCCGCCGCCTATGCCGACGTAGCTGGCCAGGTGGAACGGGCTCATGTGCGGGTCACCCTGCCAGCCGGTCAGGTCGTTCCACAAGTGCCCGCCGCTGTGCGTGGCTTGGAGGGCGGGGAAGCGGGAACCGAGCCATCCCGACAGCAGGTAGACGGTCAGCGGAGCTCCGTACATCTCGGTGAACAGTGCGACCATGAACGCCGAGAAGCCACCCAACGCCCGCCAGTCCCGTTTGGTGCGCGGGTGGAAGAAACTCGCCGCGAACACGATCATCACGACGCTGTCGAGCACCACCAGCGGCCAGAGTCCGTAGTCCTGGTTCATGGGCTCACCGACCCTGGTCGGCCGCGATCGGCAGCCGGACATCCAGCGGTAAGCGGACCATGATCGCGGTGCCTCGGGTGCTCATTGTCATGCTCTCCTGTTGAGGCGCTGTGCGGTCCGTTGGACGAGATGGCTGCTGCCCACGACCCACTCCTGCTCGCTCACTTTCCGTGATGGCTGTTGTGGTCCACGGTCGGTGAAGGTGCGTTGGTGGGGGTGCCCGTGTTGTCGTTGCCGTTGGTGCCGCTGATCGCCGGTCCGATGACGAAGGCGGACAGCGCGAACATCGCGGTAAACACCCCAAGTGCGATCGCCGGCGCCCGCCAGGTGCCGAACCGGCGTCGCAAGCGCAGCAGCATCGGGATGGACGCGAGCAGGCCGATCACGCCGAAGAGAGCGGTACCGCCCGCTCCGGCAATCACCGCCGTCCCGGCAAGGAACCCAACGTGATGGAGCACATGCGGGGCGACGCCGACGATGGCGCCTACGACGCCGGTCGCTGAGTTCCACAAGAGGCGTACTCGACCAGGCGTCGGCGGCACGGACGCCCCGCCAGCCAGATCCGGCATTGCAGTGGACAGCGACGGCGGTTCGGTATCGGTCATGATCTTCCCTTACAGGTTGTGTACGTGCTTACGGACGGTGGCGATGTGATCGTGAAACGCTCGACGCCCTGCGACTGCACAGGTGACCGCAACCGGGGACGGTCACGCTCAACACTGACCACAGATACCCCGCTGGGGTATCTCTAGGCAACGTCACGATCATGTCGTCCCGACCGATTAACCATAAAGATTCCGTCAAGATCGACTCCCGCG
>JAYSQH010000293.1:0-3240 GCA_043721655.1 Phycicoccus sp.
AACCTCGTGGGCGTGGTGTCCATGGGCTACCCGGTGCCGCATCCAAAGAGCGGCAGCCTCAAGCGCGGACTTCGCGGGCTGGACCAGGCGGCGCACTACGGCAGATTCGGCGCGCACGCCGAGCGCACCCCGGACGTGTGAGCCCGGGCGGCGGGTCGGAGACTGCCCCGGCCCGAGCGTGGGCGAAGATGGGGTGGCTGAGCTCAGCCGCCGCCTGACCCGCAAGGAGTTGCACCGCGCATGGCCCGCCGCACGTCATCGACCCCACCGCCGCCAGCAGACTTTATCGAGCGCATCGTCGACATTGACGTCGAGGAGGAGATGCAGGGAGCGTTCCTGGAGTACGCCTACTCGGTGATCTACTCGCGTGCCCTGCCGGACGCCCGCGACGGGCTCAAGCCTGTGCAACGGCGCATTCTCTTCGGCATGAGCGAGCTCGGCCTCCGACCCGAACGCGCGCATGTCAAGAGCAGTCGTGTCGTCGGTGAGGTGATGGGCAAGTACCACCCGCACGGAGACGCGTCCATCTATGACGCGCTGGTACGAATGTCCCAGTCCTTCACCATGCGGCTCCCGCTCGTGGACGGGCACGGCAACTTCGGGTCGATGGATGACGGCCCGGCAGCTTCGCGCTACACCGAGGCGCGGCTCGCACCGGCGGCCATGTTGATGACCACCGGCCTCGACGAAGAGACCGTCGACTTCGTTCCGAACTATGACGACCAGCTGATGCAGCCGGCCGTGATGCCCGCCGCCTACCCGAACCTCCTGGTCAACGGCGCCAGTGGCATCGCCGTCGGAATGGCCACGAACATGGCCCCGCACAACCTCGTCGAGGTCATCGGCGCCGCGCGCCACCTGATCGCCAACCCTGCGTGCTCGCTGGACGACCTGATGCGCTTTGTCCCCGGCCCCGACCTCCCGGGCGGCGGCAAGATCATCGGCCTCGAAGGGATTCGCGATGCCTACCTCACCGGGCGCGGGTCGTTCCGGACCCGCGCCACTACGCGGATCGAGAACGTCACACCTCGCAAACAGGGAATCGTCGTCACCGAGCTGCCCTATCTGGTCGGACCCGAGAAGGTCATCGAGAAGATCAAGGACTTGGTCCTGTCCAAGAAGCTCCAGGGCATCAGCGACGTCAAAGACCTGACCGACCGCAAACACGGCCTGCAGCTGGTCATCGAGATCAAGGGCGGCTTCCACCCGCAGGCAGTCCTCGAACAGCTCTTCAAGCTGACGCCGATGGAGGATAACTTCGGCATCAACAACGTCGCCCTGGTCGACGGGCAGCCACGCACCCTCGGCCTCAAAGAGCTTCTCCGTGTCTACGTCGACTTCCGCCTGGACGTGGTGCGCCGACGCAGCACCTACCGGCTTCGCAAGCGCGAGGAGCGGCTGCACCTGGTCGAGGGCCTTCTCATCGCGATCGTGGACATCGACGAGGTGATACAGGTCATCCGCGCCTCAGACGACGCCGCGATCGCCAAGGTCCGGCTGATGGACGTCTTCGACCTGTCCGACCCTCAGGCCACCTACATCCTCGACCTGCAGCTCCGTCGGCTGACGAAGTTCTCGCGGGTCGAGCTGGAGACCGAGAAGGCCGAGCTGGAGCGCCAGATCGAAGCGCTCCGCGCCATCCTGGGTGACGACAAGCTGCTCCTGAAGACGGTTTCCAACGAGCTCGCTGATGTCGCCAGGTCGCACGGGACGCCTCGGCGTACGGTTCTGCTCGAGTCGGCAGGAAGCCCCCTCACGGCCACACCGCTGGAGGTCACCGACGACCCCTGCTGGGTGCTGCTGTCCTCCACCGGTTTGTTGGCGCGCACGACGAACGCCGAGGCACTGCCGACCGAGGGTGGCCGCCATAAGCACGACGCCGTCATCGCGGCCGTGCAGACCACCATTCGCGGTCAGGTCGCCCTGGTCACGTCCCGCGGGCGGATGATCCGGCTGTCGGCGCTGGATCTGCCCACCTTGCCGCCGACCAACGGCGCGCCCTCACTGTCAGGAGGCGCTCCGCTGGCTGCCTTCGTGGATCTTCCCAGGGACGAGAAGCCACTGACCCTGATGTCGCTGTCTGAGGACTCCCCCGGCCTCGCCGTCGGAACCGCCCAGGGCGTCGTCAAGCGCGTGGCTTTCGACTACCCCGGCAACAAAAGTGACTGGGAGGTCATCGGCCTCAAGGAACACGACGAAGTGGTCGGCGCCGTCGAGCTGCTCACCGGCGATGAGGACCTCGTATTCGTCACCTCCGACGCCCAGCTGCTTCACTTCCCCGCCGGGTCAGTCCGCCCGCAAGGTCGTGCTGCCGGCGGTATGACCGGCATCAAGCTCGCTGCCGGCGCACACGTCATGTTCTTCGGCGCTGTCGATCCCCTGGGCGCCAACGTCGTGGTCACCTCGAGCGGCTCGTCCGCAGCCTTGCCGGGCACCGAGCCCGGGTCGCTCAAGGTCACCCCCTATGCCGAGTATCCAGCCAAAGGTCGCGCCACCGGCGGCGTCCGTTGTCACCGATTCCTGCGCGGCGAGGACACCCTGGTCCTGGCCTGGGCGGGTGGCAGTCCGGCACGTGCGGCGGCGGCCAACGGTGTTGCCGTGGACCTGCCCGACGCCTCAGGCAAACGTGACGGATCTGGGCTTCCGGCGGCGACGGCAATCGCGGCCATTGCCGGACCACTGCCCGAGCCACGGTTCACGTCTACCTCCGCGTCAACAGTGCCCGCTGTGCCAGCGTCCACGATGCCAAGTCTTGAGGCCGCGCCGGATGGCCCCGAGCTGCTCCTTGAGTTCCCCGAGTTCCCAGCGGGCCGCTCGTGATCCCGGCTGGCGCCCGGACCGGTCCCACAGCGACGAGCCGTGCCCGCAGCAAACCCGATGCCTGCTCGGTCATCTGGGATAGAGCACAGGTGCCGGCCTTGGGCACCGCCGCCGCCGCGACCTTCTGGGTGGCCCTTGAACAGAGCGGTCCATGGGGTCGTGATGCGGCGACGCAGTCCCGTCTGGCACCAGATGTCGGAATGGCGCTTGACCGCAGATGCCAGGAGAACGGCGGTCGGCTCCTCCTGATCCGTCCGCCTGGCTCCCACTCGAACGCTCGCCGGGACCAGAGTCGTCGGGTCTATCTCGCGGGTGGACTGGCCACACGGCCCTGGCTGCTCGAGGCTGACCTCGACGACCCCGCGACGTTGCTCCGACTTCCGTGGGACGCTCTTCATGGTCTCGATCTGGGCATCGAGG
>JAYSQH010000294.1:0-9765 GCA_043721655.1 Phycicoccus sp.
GGACGTCCGCCAGTCGGTTCACGTCGACGGCGTCCGCAAGATCGGAGGTCGTTGGGCGGTGACCTGGCCGGCGACCCGGTGGGCGTCGGCCGGGTCGCTGGCGGCCGATGTCGTGGTGCTGACACCACCGGGACCACAGTCGGCGGCCCTGGCCGCCGGCCAGGTGGCGATTCCGGAGCTGGCCTATGCGCCGACGATCTCGTTGCTTGTCGCCCTCGGCGGCCTGCCGTCGGTTCCCTTTCCCGGTGGCGTCCAGCTCCAGGACGACCCGACCTGGTCGTGGATCGGTGACAACATGGCAAAGGGGGTGTCGTCGGTGCCGGCGCTCACCTTGCATACCAGCAGTGAGGTCGCGGCTGCCCGCTGGGAGCAGGACGACGATGTGCTGACCACCGGTCTCCTGCGGGCCGCGGCTCCATGGCTTGGCGGGGCCGAGATCCTTGACGCCAGCCTGCAGCGCTGGCGATATGCGACACCGGTCGGGCCGCATCCCCGGACGTGCCTGGTGCGGGCCGAAGGTGCCCTGGTCTTCGCCGGCGACGGGTATGGCGGTCCCGGGATCGAAGGAGCATTCCTGTCCGGCCGCGCTGCCGCCGAAGCCGTCCTCAGCAGGAACGCTTGATGCGGAATAGCAGGAGTGATGTATCCAAGTGCGTCAGTATGTGATCGGTCCCCTCATGGCGATGCCCGGGCGCTTGCACTTCCGATGTTCCGGCGCCATAATGGCGCCATGCCGAGCATGCAGATCAAGGACGTCCCGGAGGCGACCCACGCGGTGCTGCGCCAACGCGCTGCGGCCGCGCACCAGTCGTTGCAGGAGTACCTGCGTTCCCGACTGATCGCCGAGGCAAGCCAGCCGACCCTCGAGGAGGTCCTCGATAGGGCCGGAGGTCGCTCGGGCGGCTCGGTCCCGCTTGTCGACGCCGTCAAGACCCTGCAGGAGGACCGTGCTCGTCGTTGACGCAAGCGTCCTTGCCGTCGCGCTGGCCGATGACGGCCCAGATGGCGACGTCGCCCGGACCCGGCTGCGCAGCGAGACCCTGGCCGCACCGGAGCTGGTGGACCTGGAGGTCACCTCGGTACTGCGTCGCCAGAACCATGCGGGTTTGCTCGACGCCCGCCGCGCGCAGCTGGCAATGGGTGATCTCGCGGCACTGCCGATGCGCCGCGCCCCTCACGTGCCGCTGCTTGCCCGCTGCTGGGAGTTGAGACACAACCTCACCGCCTACGATGCCGCTTACGTCGCGCTGGCCGAGGCCCTGGATGCCACCCTGCTCACCGGCGACCGTCGACTCGCCCGCGCCGCGGGGCCCACCTGCAACATCGAGGTGCTGAGAGCATCGCAGTGACCCCCAGTGGCGTTGCGCTCCTGGCGCGAAGTGCGCGCATGACGTCAGGTCAGGGATTCCCCTTGGGCACCGCCGCGTCTAGATGAGGACCGGAGGGGAGATACCAGATGCGGACAGGGCGGACCTCGGGACCGGCAAACTGTGAGGTAGGGACGAAAGCGTGGCGACGGCACAGACTCGGTCGTCACCCGAAACGCCGCCTCTAGCCGGCGATAGCCTTGCCAGATGACGGGTGTCTCGCTTCGGCCTATCGTGCTTGACGACTGGCCGCGCGTGCACGAATGGGCTTCCACAGAGGCGGCCTGCCGCCACCAACCTTGGGGACCCAACGACGAGGCTGATACTCGGCAGTTCGTTGTCGATGCGCTCGCGGCGTGGACGAACACCGCCTCCACGCGCCGGGTCTGGGCCGCTCAGACACCGACACATGGCGTCATCGGTCTCGGCGAGCTCAAGATCCACAGCGTGACTCACCGACAGGCGGAGATCTCGTATGCGGTCCATACAGATCTTTGGGGGCAGGGCTACGGCGAAGCCATTGCGCGGTCTCTGGTCGAGGTTGGCCGGGCCGAGGGAATGCACCGCATCGCGGCGACGTGTGACCCGCGCAACGGCGCTTCGGCGCGCGTTCTCCAGAAGATCGGAATGTCGTACGAGGGCAGGATGCGCCACACCCTGCACCTTCGGGACGGGTGGCGAGACGCTGACGTCTACGCGCTGGTCATCGACACGTAGGCGACGGTGCTTGCTCGCGACAACGGGAGAGGCGACTACTGGTGCGGCGTGAAGCGGGACCGCCGTGTGCGTTCTGGCCTCTAGGGGTGGTGCCGCTGGACCGCGGTGTGACAGTCCTTGGGTCATCGGCAGGGGAGCTGTGGACTGCAGCTCTTGCGGACTCTCCGCGGACTAGGGGGGTCCACTAGGCCGCTGACCTGCAGTTATGCGCCCGTTCAGTAGTAGTAGGGGTACGGCGACCAGTCGGGGTCGCGCTTCTCCAGGAACGAGTCGCGGCCCTCAACAGCCTCGTCGGTCATGTAGGCCAACCGGGTCGCCTCGCCGGCGAAAACCTGCTGGCCCATCAGGCCGTCATCAGTCAGGTTGAACGCGAACTTGAGCATCCGCTGAGCGGTCGGGCTCTTGCCGTTGATCTCCCTGGCCATCTGCAGCGCCTCGGCCTCGAGGTCGGCATGGTCGGCCACGATGTTGACGGCGCCCATCCGCTGCATGTCTTCTGCCGAGTACGTGCGACCGAGGAAGAAGATCTCGCGGGCGAACTTCTGTCCGACCATCTTGGCCAGGTATGCCGAGCCGTAGCCGGCGTCGAACGAACCCACGTCGGCGTCCGTCTGTTTGAACTTGGCGTGCTCGCGGCTGGCGATGGTCAGGTCGCACACGACATGAAGTGAGTGGCCGCCACCGGCCGCCCAGCCGTTGACCACGGCGATCACGACCTTGGGCATCGTTCGGATGAGGCGTTGCACCTCTAGGATGTGCAGACGACCGCCCTGGGCCCGAACCCGAGCAGTGTCAACGGTTTCCGCGGTCTCGCCGTCGGCGTACTGATAGCCGCTGCGTCCGCGGATCCGCTGGTCGCCGCCGGAGCAGAAGGCCCAGCCACCGTCCTTCGTGCTGGGGCCGTTGCCGGTCAGCAGCACAGTCCCGACGTCGGGGGACATACGTGCGTGGTCCAGCGCGCGATACAGCTCATCGACCGTGTGCGGGCGGAAGGCGTTGCGTACCTCAGGCCGGTCGAAGGCGATGCGTACGGTGCCCTTCGCCGATCCGTCGGCAATCGACCGGTGGTAGGTGATGTCGGTGAAGTCGAACCCCTCCACGACGGTCCAGACGGTCGGGTCGAAGATCGCGCTCACGCTCTGTTCGCTCACGTCAGCGAGAATAGGCCCACCGTTGCCGGGCTGGTGCAAGACTGCCGCGGTGTTCAACCACGAGCCTGCGCACTACCGGTGCCCTTTCTGTGCCTTCGTCCGCGCTGAGTGCGACGACGACAACGCAACGACGGGCCTGGTCGCCCAGGAGGAGCTGGTGTTCGCGCGGATCGCGCCGAAGTGGTGGCCCGGCAACCCCGGCTCCGCTCTGGTCATCCCGACCGAGCACTACGAGAACCTCTACGACGTGCCCGCCGAGGTGGGCCATGCGGTCTGGGACCTGACCGGCCGGATTGCGGTGGCCATGAGGGAGACCTTCGGCTGTGAGGGCATCTCGACCTGGCAGCACAACGAACCCGCCGGAGACCAGGACGTGTGGCACCTGCATGTCCACGTCTTCCCAAGGCGGCCGGGTGACCAGTTCTACGGAAGGCACGGGGAGGCCAGCTTCGTCCCGTCGCAGGAGCGAGTGCCGTGGGCGACCCGTCTTCGTGACGGACTCTCGAGCATCACTGCAGACCCGTGATCCGCGAGGATTGGCCCACTACCCGCTGGTGGCCCGCCGGGCTAGGTTGACTTTCATTTGCCGCACCAACCCGAAGGAGAGCTCATGTCGCTGCGCTGGTACTCCGTTGTCGTCGACTGCCATGACGTTGCCGCGCAGGCACGTTGGTGGGCGCGCGCCCTGGACTGGCAGACCATCTTTGAGGCCGAGGACGAGGTTGTCATCGTGCCCAGGCACGTCACCGAGGAGTCGCTGCGCACCACCCCGTGGGAGCAGCTAGGACCAGGCTTGATATTCGTTCCCGTGCCGGAGGCCAAGACGGTCAAGAACCGGCTGCACATCGACCTCGCACCCCAGCTGGACGACGACCAGGGTGCCATGGTCGACTCGCTCATCGCCATGGGGGCGACGCGGGCTGACGTCGGGCAGTCCGTTGGAGGGACAGACAAGGTCAGCTGGGTCGTCCTGGCCGACCCAGAGGGTAACGAGTTCTGCGTGTTGTCCCCCCGCGCACGGTGAAGGCCGCATGGTGATCCCAACATTCCCCACGCTGGCCGAGCTGCTGGACGGCATCAGGGTGGTCAGCATCCCGATGCGGATTCGGTTCAGGGGAGTAATGATCCGTGAGGCGGCGCTGACCCGCGGCCCCAAGGGGTGGGGTGAGTTCGCGCCGTTCCCTGAGTACGACGACCGCGAGTCGTCCCGCTGGCTGGCGGCTGCCATCGAGGCAGGGTGGGTGGGGTGGCCAGCCCCGGTCCGCGACGAGATCCCGGTCAACGCAACGGTGCCCGCAGTCCCTGCCGCCGACGTCGCGGCAATTCTCCAGCGGTATGACGGGTGCACCACCGCCAAGGTCAAGGTCGCCGAGCGGGGTCAGACCCTTGAGGACGATGTCGACCGCGTGGCCGCGGTCCGGGACGCCATGGGCGTGCACGCGCGGATCCGTGTCGATGCCAATGGTGGGTGGACCGTCCCCGAGGCGACGGACGCGCTGAGGAGGCTTGCGGCATACGGCCTGGAGTATGCCGAGCAACCGTGCGCGAGCGTCGAGGAGCTGGCATCCTTACGAGTTGCTCTGGCACGCAACGGTATTGACGTCCTTGTAGCGGCTGACGAGTCGATCCGCAGGGCCGAGGACCCGATGCAGGTGGTCCGCGAAGAGGCCGCCGACGTCATCGTGGTGAAGGTCGCCCCGCTGGGTGGGGTGCGGGCCGCCCTCGTGATCGCGCAGGAGTGCGGACTGCCGACCGTGGTCTCCAGCGCATTGGACACGAGCGTCGGCATCCGCGCTGGCCTGGCGCTGGCGGCGGCCCTGCCCGAGCTCCCGTTCGCCTGTGGGCTCGGCACTCTCGAGCTGATGGCAGGTGACGTCACATCCAACTCGCTCGTGCCACAGGGTGGCTCGATTGCGTTGCGGGAGCTCACGATCGACGAGGATCTGCTCGACCGATGGAAGGCACCTGAAGACCGTCAATCGTGGTGGCGGGAGCGGGTCGCGCGCTGCCACCGGGAACTGACGGGCGGATACCCATGAGGGGCTGCTGGTCTCACGGCGCCAAGGGGTTGAGCAGCCGCAGTCCCTCGTATCGCGCGAAACCTCGGTCAGCCGTAACCAACGTCGCTCCCTGTTCCAGGGCCAGGGCTGCGAGATAGGCATCCGGGATGTCGTTGCCTCGTAGCCCGTGTCGTGAAACGAGGTCGTGGAAGATTCCCCAATGGCGTTCGCCCGGCCGCACCCGCATGGCTGCCGGCGCACCCAGGAGTGCATCACAGAACGCCAGGGCCGCCTCGGGGGTCGACGGGTTCTTGTACATGCGGTGGTTGGTGACCAGGCTGAGCACGCTTGCCAGAACCTGCCCCGGCAGCCCCACGGGCTCGGGCCCCCTGAGCGCTTGCTCCAGCCAGTCTTTCCAGTCCTCGTACCCGCGGCTCTCACGACGGAAGGCGTAGACACACACGTTGACGTCAAGCAGGAGCATCGTGCTCCTCGTGGCTGAGCTCGTCGTGACGGAGCGCATTGTCGCCGAGCAGCTCGGCGATCTGCTCCTTGTTCTCCAGGTCGACCCCCGGCTGCAGGCCCGAGCCGCCGTCGCTGGGCAGTCTCACCGCCCCCGTGGTCGACCGAGGGCCGTCAGCTCGGGCCAACATCTGGCGCAGTGCGTCCTCGAACACCGAGCCGATGGTGCGGTGGGTGCGGGCCGCGACAGCCTTCGCCTCGGCGAGAAGATGGTCGTCGATCGTCAGCGTGGTGCGCATTCCTGCATCATAACATCAACCCATCGCATCATGATGCGGCGCCAGGCTCGATGAGAGCTGAGTCATCCCGGCCGGACGACCAGGCAGACCTGGTGGTTGCGCACTCTCGTGATGACCAGCGTCATCTCGACCGAGCCGGAGAGTCTGAGCTGACGCCGCAGGCCATCGGCATCCAGTGTCACGCCTCGTTTCTTGATCGTCACGCGGCCAACGTCACGATCGCGAAGCCACGCCCGAAGAGCCTTGGTATTCAAGGGCATCGACTCGACGACCGCGAACCGCCGGGCATAACCGACGTCCAGACAGTTGTCCGAGCTCACGTACCCGACCCCCGAGTCGAGCTCGACACCGTCCACGACAGAGGTCAGCGCCCCGGTCAGACCGGCCCGGATGACGGCCCGATCAGGCTCGTACAGCCACGCTCCGACCTGTGCCAGCGAGGAAGCCACTGGGGCAACGGCACCGCTCGGGCCGGCATCCGCCTCACGAACGGTCCACGAACGGCCGTTCGAACCGATCACCAACGCCGACCGCCCGGCAGTGGTCACCAGGGGGCCCCACCAGATCGCGCACTCCAGCACCTCGCCGGCAAACGAGGTCCACTGCGCTTCGGTGCCGACGGGGATGGCGGCGTGGGGGAACGACGGTGACAGCTTGGCTCCGGTGGCCGGCAGAGACCGCGCGATGGACTGGACTGTGGCCCACGTCGGCGAGATCGAGTCCAGCCTGAACACGCGCCGCGTCCGGCCGAGCGCGTCCGCCGAGCCCGGGATGCGGCGGGCAGGGTCGAGCCATGCGCCGGTATGCCGTGCCCCTTCGCCGGTCGGGAGCTGTGTCTCTTCCACGGACCCGACGGTTGCGACGGCTCCGGGCCAGTGACGCAGGTTGACCCCGGCGAGGATCGCGGTCATCTCGTCGGTGTCGACGGCGGTGACCTTGAGATCCAGCCCTGCGATGGCCATGGCGTCGGCGCCGATGCCGCAGCCGAGGTCGAACACATGACGGACTCCGGCCCGGCGGAATCGCTGCCCATGGCGTGCTGCCAGCTCCAACCGCGTCGCCTGCTCGAGGCCATCGGCGGTGAACAACATCCCGGCCGCGAAGTCTCCGAACTTCTCCCGGCCCTTGGCCTGGAGGCGGGACTGTGTCAGCGCCGCGGCAACCAGATCTGTGTCGAACCCGGCCGCGCGCAGTCGCTCGCCGAGGGCCAGGACGTTGGACTCGTCATACGGGGGGAGCGACTGAAGCAAACCCCAGCCCTCGCCGGAGACCAGCTTCTTGACTGCGGCGAGGTCCATGGCGGACATCCTCCACCATCAGAGGGGTGGCCGCCCCGCCTGGCCACAGGCTCGTTCTGGCACTCGAGTTGACCGAGTGCTAACCGGCGACCTAGATTCTGACTAGCACTCGCCACTGGCAAGTGCTAACCGCGAGCAGTGAGCAGGTCGACCCCCGCGACGGCGGCCAGCGCATCAATCGCAGCGGATCGCGCACAGTGATCCGCGCACAACGTTCGTTCCTGTCCATCTTCGACATTCCCGAAGGGGAGGTCCCCAGTGTCGGTTTCCATCAAACCGCTCGAAGACCGCATCGTCGTCAAGTCCAGTGAGGCCGAGAAGGTCACAGCCTCCGGCCTCGTGATCCCGGACACCGCCAAGGAGAAGCCCCAAGAGGGCGAAGTCCTGGCGATCGGTCCCGGTCGCATCGACGACAACGGCAACCGCGTTCCGCTCGACCTTGCGGTCGGCGACAAGGTCATCTACAGCAAGTACGGCGGCACCGAGGTCAAGTACGACGGCGAGGAGTACCTCATCCTGTCCGCTCGCGACGTCCTCGCGGTCGTCACCCGCTGATTTCAGCAGCTGTATGACGCGCCCCGGCGACGTGCCTGCGATCAGGCTCGAGTCGGGGCGCTGTCATTCATACCCAAGAACCGTTAGTAGCTAAGGAAGCTCATGGCCAAGACGCTGGAATTCGACGATGCGGCGCGCAAGTCGCTCGAGCGTGGCGTGGACAAGCTCGCCAACGCCGTCAAGGTGACACTCGGCCCCAAGGGTCGCAACGTCGTCATCGACAAGCAGTGGGGCGCCCCGACCATCACCAACGACGGCGTGACGATCGCCCGTGAGGTGGAGCTCGAGGACCCCTACGAGAACCTCGGCGCCCAGCTCGCCAAGGAAGTCGCCACCAAGACCAACGACGTCGCCGGTGACGGCACGACCACCGCGACAGTTCTGGCTCAGGCCATGGTCAAGGAAGGCCTGCGCAACGTTGCAGCCGGAGCCGATCCGTCCTCGCTCAAGCGCGGTATCGACGCCGCCGTCGAGGCCGTCAACGCCCGTCTGCTCGAGGCCGCACGTGAGCTCGAGGGCAAGGAAGAGATCGCCCAGGTTGCTGCCCTTTCGGCGCAGGACCCGGTCATCGGTGGCCTCATCGCCGAGGCGTTCGACAAGGTCGGCAAGGACGGTGTCATCACGGTTGAGGAGTCCCAGACTGCGATCACCGAGCTCGAGTTCACCGAGGGCATGCAGTTCGACAAGGGCTATCTCTCTCCGTACTTCATCACCGACCCCGAGCGCATGGAGGCCGTCCTGGAGGACGCCTACGTGCTGATCACCCAGGGCAAGATCTCAGCTGTCGCCGACATCCTGCCGATCCTTGACCAGGTGGCCCAGGCCAAGAAGCCCTTGCTGATCATCTCTGAGGATGTTGACGGCGAAGCGCTGTCCACCCTGGTGGTCAACAAGATCCGCGAGATCCTCAAGGTCGTCGCGGTCAAGGCTCCTGGCTTTGGCGACCGACGCAAGGCGATGCTGCAGGACCTCGCCGTCCTGAGCGGCAGCTCGGTCATCAGCGAAGAGGTCGGTCTCAAGCTTGACGCGACCATGCTCGCGGACCTCGGCTCGGCTCGCCGCATCGTGGTCACCAAGGACAACACGACGATCGTCGACGGCGCCGGCGACAAGGACGAGGTGGCCGCTCGCGTCCACCAGATCAAGACCGAGATCGAGCGCACTGACTCGGACTGGGACCGCGAGAAGCTCCAGGAGCGCCTCGCCAAGCTGTCCGGCGGTGTCTGCGTGATCAAGGTCGGCGCGCACACCGAGGTCGAGCTCAAGGAGAAGAAGCACCGCATCGAGGACGCCATCTCGGCCACCCGCGCGGCCATCGAAGAGGGCATCGTCGCCGGTGGCGGCTCCGCTCTCATCCATGCCGCCTCGGTTCTCGACGACCTCGACCTGGTCGGCGACGAGGCCACCGGCGCGAACATCGTGCGCAAGGCCGCAGCCGAGCCGTTGCGCTGGATCGCCGAGAATGCCGGCCTCGAGGGTTATGTCGCGGTGTCCAAGGTCGCCGAGCTCGAGGTCGGCAACGGTCTCAACGCCGAGACCGGCACCTACGGTGACCTGTTCAAGGCCGGGATCATCGACCCGGTCAAGGTCACCCGTTCGGCCTTGCGCAACGCGGCGTCGATCGCATCCATGGTCCTGACGACGAACACGCTCGTCGTCGAGAAGAAGGTCGTGGAAGAGCCGGCGGCCGGCGGACACGGACACGGACACGGCCACTGACCGATTGCCTGACCAGCACCTCACGAACGACGAAGGCCGCAGCCCCTCGGGGTTGCGGCCTTCGCTGCGTCTGTCGCAAGGAGGATCAACCAGAGGTGACGGTGATCCGTGTCTCGCCCAGGGCGACCACTGAGCCCGGCCGGACCTGTGCCCCTCGGCGTCGCTCGACCTCGCCATCCACGCTGACCTCGCCGTCC
>JAYSQH010000295.1:0-1878 GCA_043721655.1 Phycicoccus sp.
GAAGTCTCAGATGCTGAGCGGCAGCAATGCTGTTCGCGAGCTCACGAACAGCATCAGGCGGTATGCCGCCACGCCCTGACCCAGCCGCCTCTCCGCTTAGACTGACCTGGACGAGCGCAGCGATCTCTCGACCTGCCGTCGCGGCGGCGCGGTCGAGGGCGTGAACCAGCTTGTCCCTGTCGACGGAGTGGACCGTATCGACGTAAGTGGCCAGCGAGCCGGCCTTGTTGGACTGCAGCTGACCGATGAAGTGGAGCCGAACGCCCTGACGAACCTCGTCGGGCAGAGCGCGGATCTTGGCCGACGCCTCCTGGTCCCGGTTCTCGCCGATGTCCGTCACGCCAAGCTCGCACAACAGCTCAATGTCTGAGGGAGGGAAGTACTTCGTGACCACTATCAGCCGAACCTCTGCGCGCGAACGGCCAGCCGCCCGGCAAGCCGCAGCAATGCGGTCCCCGACCTGCGCGAGACCGGCGGAAAGCTCGTCACGACGCGTCGCGCGGTCCTGGCCGGAGGTCATACGTGTCCCTTGCCGTGGTGATGTTCATCAGTGTGACCATCGAGCTCATGGTGAGCATCGAGCAGGCGGACGACTCCTGCGCAACGACCCGTGCGATGCCGGCGACGATATGAAAACAGCTCTTCGGACTCACGACTGCAGCCCGAGATCCATTGCACTGCAACGGATCTGGCCCGCAGCTGGTCGACCACGCCAGCGGCGACGTCGATGGCCGGAGTCCCCCGCCATGAGACGGCAGAGGCAACCGGACTGATCCTTGCCGCCTGCGCCCTCATCTCCGCCGGCACCTCATAACAGCGCCCGCAGACCGACGGACCGACGACGGCGCTGATGGAACTGGCCCCCAGGTCGGTCATTGCGTCAACAACGCGACTGACGATGCCCGACATCATCCCGGGACGTCCGGCATGCACCGCCGCGGCCACGCCGGCGATCCGGTCGACCAACAACACGGGAGTGCAGTCAGCGACCAGCGCTGCCAACGCGAGGCCGGTCGATGTGGTCACGAGGGCGTCCGCCTCGGGGGGCTCGCCCTGCCACGGACCGTCCACAACGACGACCTGTGAGCCGTGACGCTGGTTCATGAAGAGCAGTCGTTCTCGTCGGACACCAAAGGCGTCTGACACGAGCGTGCGGTTGGACTCGACCGTGTCCGGGTCGTCGCCCACGTTTCCGCCGAGATTGAGGCTGGCGAAGTCCCCCACACTTGATCCGCCGTGCGTCGAGGTGAACCCCCAGTCGACACCGCGACCATCAGTCGCCGGAACCTGCTCACGCCAATGGAACACGCACGTCACGTTAGCCGAGCCAGCCGTTGGGACAGCGCAGGGGCGGCCGACCCGAAGGCCGACCGCCCCTGGGCGTTGTTCTGGCTACTTCAGGAAGTCAGGCACATCGAGGTCGTCGTTGTCGTCGAAGGTGACGGTGCGCGGCGGCTTGACCAGAGGCTCCTGAAGGTGGGCAGGAGCGGTGGCTGGGTGGGCGACACCGTTGGGGGTGTGCGCAGGTGACACCTGAGCACCAACGGGCACCTGGTCGTGTCGCACCGGAAGCTCAACCTTCTGGGCAGGCTGACCGAAACGAGTCTGTGGAGACGAGCCGGCCGTCACGCTCGGGCGCTGGGTCGAGCCGGCGATCTGGCCCAGTGCACGGTCGTCGTTGCGACGAACCGGTCCACCACCGTCGAAGCCCGCGGCGATGACCGTCACCCGCACCTCGTCACCAAGGGCGTCGTCGATCACTGCGCCGAAGATGATGTTGGCCTCGGGGTGGGCTGCTTCCTGGACGAGACGGGCGGCCTCGTTGATCTCGAACAGCCCGAGGTCGGAACCGCCCTGGATCGACAGGAGCACGCCATG
>JAYSQH010000296.1:0-18387 GCA_043721655.1 Phycicoccus sp.
GGGCCCAGAACCAGGTCTGCCGAGTCAATGGGGATCCGGACTCCACCCCACTTCTGCAGTGGCACTGGCCCGAGCTTCTGGCCCTCACTTTGGGTGTTGTATGGCGCCCCGTAGGTCGCACTCGTGGTGGTGCCGGCGAGCTCGGAGGCTGCTGTGGTGATCACGTTGTTCGGATCGGCTTTCGCCCACACCGACATGGTGATCGGTTTCTCGTCGGGTGAGGAGAAGATCACGGCCAGCCCGATGCTCAGGACCAGGACGGCGACCAGGGCGATGGTGAACTCTTTGACCAGGTCGTAGGGCCGGGTCGGGAAGTCATGTGAGTCCGGGGTTCGGTCACGTGTCATGACTCAGGCCTCCAGATCTGCGTCGAGGGGAGGCACGACGCCGTGGCGCCGGACCAGAACAATGTGGCCCAGCGTGATCAGGAGCACTACCAGGGGCAGCAGGACCACGTGCCACAGGAGCATCTGCCCGGGGTTGAGCACGTTGAAGAACGCACCGGCGCCGGTGGAGTTGACCCCGTCCTTACCCGTGCCGGCGATCCACTGCGAGCTGAAGTTGGTCTGTGAGAGGAAGCCGGTGAAGGACGTGCCGATCGAGATGCCGAAGAGCACCACGCCGGTGACCCATGTCATGGCCCGCTTGCCGCGCCATGCGGCCATCCAGAACCCGCCCCACAGATGAACCACCATGAACCCGAAGAACAGCTCCACGCTCCACAGGTGGACGGAGTTGACGAAGTGGCCCAGCGACGAGACGTGCCACCATTGCACGCCGCCGACCGCCAGCACAGTCCCCGACAGGATCACGACTGCCAAGGCTGTCAACGTCAGCACGCCGAAGACGTAGATCCACGAGGCGACGTACACGGGCTGTCTGGCTGGAAGTGCCTCCCCAGGAGGGACGAGTCCCTCAAACCATCCGCGGAGCCGGTTGGTCCAGTTCCCGGGGTCGGTCACCTCGGCCGGGCTCAGCCCATCGGCGCGGGTCGTCATCGACCTCGCCGTTCCTCGTCTGCGTCCTGGCCATGACCTGACGGGAAGGGCACGATCAGGGCGAGGACGAACAGGACAACCATCGCGGCAATGATCGCGAAGTTGGCCACGGAGATCTGGATGACGCCCCAGTGGATGTAGCGCCCAGGGTCCTGCGCAACAGTGCTCAAGCTGTTCATCACGTTTGCCTGCCTCAGGTACGAACGGAGTCACGTTGAGTCCGTTGAAGTCCCTTAGAAGATTGGCCTGCCATCGGGGTCTTGTCCAGAGCCCAGCGGACCCGGACCTTCTCGCCCAGCTGGGATCCCGTGCGCGAGACCTGTCGCTTGGGCGGGTCTGTGAGGCGTGGACGACGGTCAGGCCCCGACCGCTGGCATCGAGCTCGCCATTGTTCCGGGACCTTTGCCCCTGCCGATCCCGCTGGCCGGGTCACACGCTGGTTGTCATGCAGACACCTTCCGACACCGGAGCTGGGGGTACCCAGTCACCACACCCCCCCCGTGATGTGGTGGCCGGTCTGGTGAATGACGACATGGCGGCACTTGTCGCCGGCGCCGCTGTCCGCGAAGCCGTTCATCGTGCAGCTCGCGTGCGCTTCGTCCAGGTGTTGCCTGTCGGCCTGAGCTCTGAGGAGCGAGCAGAGATGGACGTGGCGATGTTCGGCGTCGCCCTGCGGGCCCTGCACAGGCAGCGGCGCGTTCCCTGCACGTTCGAGACCGTGGAGGGTGAAGCAGCGCAGACGCTGGTCGAGCGCAGCCGCGGCGCCGCTGTCCTTGTCGTGGGTCGCGATGCGCCCGATTCCCCTGTGCGCGTGGGCCAGTACTGCCAGGAACACGCAGGGTGTGACGTTCTGACCGTCTCCGGCCCCGAAGACATGCAGCTGGCGTCACCGGGTCGCGCCGGATCGGCAGACAACGTGCCCGTCGGAGACCGTGTTCGAGAAGGCTCCGATCGATCGGACACACCCTAGAATTGTGGGGTGAAGTCCGAACCGAGCAGAGACGGGTCACCTCCTACTTGGTTGGCCACGGCAGCGTTCGATCTCGATGGGTCGCTCCAGGAGCTCCGAGAGCGCGCGCAGGCGTCGGATCGCGCCCAGGAGCGTCTGGCCGCGCTCCTCGAAGCTGTGTTGGCGGTCTCCGCCGACCTGGACCTGGCTGAGGTCCTCACCCGGATCGTGCGGTGTGCGTGTGAGCTCGTCGACGCGAAGTATGGTGCGTTGGGCGTGCTTGGCGCCGACAGCGAACACTTGGTCGAGTTCGTGACCCAAGGTCTCAGCGAGGAAGAGCAGAAGGGGATCGGAGATCCTCCGCGCGGGCACGGAGTGCTGGGTCTGTTGATCCGCGCGCCCAGGCCCCGGCGACTGCGAGATCTTGCCGTCCACCCTGACTCCTACGGGTTCCCGCCCAACCATCCGCAGATGCACAGTTTCATCGGCGTGCCGATACGCATCCGGGATGAGGTCTTTGGCAACCTGTACCTCACCGAGAAGCGGGACTACGCAGACTTCACCGCTGACGATGAGGCGATCCTGGTCGCCCTGGCGGCCGCTGCCGGCATCGCCATCGACAACGCCCGCGTTTATGAGCGCAGCCGCCGCCAGCGTCGGTGGCTCGAGACCGCTGCAGAGGTGACCCAGCTCCTGCTCGAAGGCCGGGACGAGGGTTCGGCAATGGGCTTACTGACGACCCGCACTCAAGAGCTTTCTTCGGCCCAGCTGGCCATGGTGGCGCTGTACGACGAGGTCGGTGATCTTGTGGTCAGGGCGGTCCGCAGTGGTGAGTCCTCCGAGTCTGCGGTACTGCCCACATCGGTGATCGGGACGGTTCTGCATCAGGGGCACTGGCGAGAGCTCGTCGCGGCGCATGAGTCCGTGCTCCTGCTCACCAGACTGGGTGACCCGATGACCGACCGCTTGTCCATTGATGTGAGGGAGCTGGGCGCTGCCGACCCGCACGGTCTCACGGCGCTGGTGCCGATCACGGTGGGCGGTGACGATGTCGGTGTGATCGGCGTCGCCTGGGACGCGGACGCCGAGGCGTTCGCCGGCAATGTCGTGCCGCTGCTGGCCGCACTGGCCCAGCAGATGGGACTGGCACTGGTGGCAGCTCGGGGCCAGCAGGATCGATCGCGACTTGCCCTGCTGGAGGATCGCGAGAGGATCGCTCGTGACATGCACGACCACGTGATCCAGCGACTCTTCGCCACAGGGTTGTCCCTGCAGGTCGCCGCCCGCACGGCCGAGCACGTGAATCTGCGAGCGAGACTCGACGAAGCGGTGGATGACCTGGATGCGGCCATCAAGGACATTCGGCGGACGATCTTTGAGCTAGGTCGGGCCCGGCCCACGCCAGTGCTGCGCGAAGAGATTACGGACCTGGTGGGGGCCTCCACGACGGCCCTCGGGTTCACCCCTGACCTCACCATCGACGGGTCCCTTGAAGGGCTCCCAGCCGACCTTGAGGCCGATCTGGTCGCTGTCGTTCGCGAAGGGCTCGCGAACGTCGCCAGACATGCTCAGGCCACGAGTGCCAGTGTCCGCATCACGAGCGACGACATGATTCAGGTCGAGGTTGTTGACGATGGAGTGGGCGTCCCGCCGACGGCAGTGCACAGTGGGCTGGCCAACCTGCGCAAGCGCGCTGAGTCCCACGCAGGTTCGCTGTTCCTGAGGTCAAGGACGCCACGGGGGACGTCGTTGCTGTGGGAGGCTCTGCGGGATAGCAGCTGATCGGGGGACGTTCGTCTCTGGTCCCCGCACCGGTGGGATGGGGCATGCTGGCCTCACCAAGCAGCGCGTCTGAAAGGAGCTCTGGAGATGCTCGTTCGCGAGATCATGACCAGTCCGGCACACAGGGTGGATGAGAGCGCCTCGCTCGAGGAGGCTCTGCAGACGTTGGTGACCGCCAGAGTGACCAGTCTGCCTGTCGTGGACGGTGGCGGGCGGCTGGTCGGCATCATCAGCGAGGCCGACGTGCTCCGTGAACACCTGGCGCCGGACCCCCGGGCCCATATGCGCCCCGTTCTTCCAGACTCCGACCCTCTGCCGACGACGGTGGGCCAGGTGATGACCGTGCATCCGCACACGGTCCGGGAGGACACCGATGTCGCGGAGCTGGCTCAGACGTTCGCTGCCACGAGCTGGAAGTGTGTGCCGGTGGTCCGGGGTGACGTGCTCTTGGGCGTCGTCAGCCGAAGCGACGTGATCCGGACCATGGCTCGGCCCGACAGCGAGATCGCGCAGGAGGTATCCAAAGCGTTCGCGCAGATCGGTCAGCATTCCTGGCGTGCAGATGTTGCCGACCGTGTGGTTCACATCACCGGGATGGCCTCTGAACGTGAGGTTGCTGCGGCGACCGCGATCGCGCAGGCCATCCTCGGCGTCCGCCGCGTCACGTCGCAGCACCCGAACGTCTGAGGCGGTCGGTCGCTGTCGCCCTCAGGCTGTGTCGGGCACACCCACGCTCTCCGGCGCGGCACTCACGTCGACGTGAGCGGCAAGGACCGCAGCACGCCCCGTCTCCAGCCGCGCGATCGGAACCCGCATCGGTGAGCAGGACACATAGTCGACGCCGATGGCCGCCAGCCTGCGGATCGATATCGGGTCACCGGCGTGCTCGCCACAGACGCCCAGGCCGAGGTCCGGACGCGCTCGACGACCCTCCGTCACGGCGATGCGGACCAGCCGTCCGACGCCGACATCGTCCAGCGTGGTGAACGGGTCCGCGTCGATGAGCCCGGTCTCTCGGTACTCGGCGAGGAACGCACCCTCGGCGTCGTCCCGCGACATGCCCCAGGTGGTCTGCGTCAGGTCGTTGGTGCCAAAGGAGAAGAAGTCGGCTCCCAGCGCGAGACGGTCGGCGGTCAGTGCCGCTCTGGGCAGCTCGATCATCACGCCAATAGGGATGTTGAGCTCCCCACCGTCGGCAGCGCGCGCGGACTCGATCGCACCGCGCATTCGGGCCGTCGCGGCACTGAGCTCTGCGGGGTCGGCGACCAGAGGGACCATCAGCTCCGGGTGAGGGTCCATCCCCGCCGTCTTCAGCTCGAGGGTTGCGGTCGCCAGGGCGCGGACCTGCGCTTCGATCAGCTCGGGCACAACCGTCAGCAGCCGCACGCCGCGCAGGCCGAGCATGGGATTGGACTCGTGCCAACGACGGACGCCGGCCAGCCGACGCGTTGCCTCCGGGTCCGGCACCCCGCCGGGGGCGCTGTTCAGTGCCACCTCGACGGAGAGCTCGGTCAGGTCCGGCAGGAACTCGTGCAGCGGCGGGTCCAGCAGCCGTACGACGACGGGGAGCCCGTCCATCGCCCTCAGGATCTCGAGGAAGTCCGTGTGCGCCAGCTCTTCGATATCTGTGAGGGCGGCCGCGCGGTCGGACTCGTCACCCAGGACCATGCGCTCGACCAGGACGGCCCGCTCGCCGAGCAGCATGTGCTCGGTGCGGCACAGGCCGATGCCCTCGGCACCCAGCCTCCTGGCCCGCAGCGCGTCGGTGGGGGTCTCGGCGTTGGCGCGGACGCCGATGGTCCGTCGATGGTCGGCGTGCGCCAGAAGCTGAAGCACCGCAGCCGCAAGCGAACCGGCAACGGGCTCCGCCTGCTTCGCGGGCTCCGTGCCGGATCCGTCATCGGCGTGCGTCTCAAGGAGCTCGGCGACCTGGCTCTGCCGGACGGCGAGTGCGCCACGGTAGATCTTGCCCGTGGTGCCGTCGACCGAGATGGTGTCGCCCTCGCGGATCGACCCTCCGGGGCATTCCGCGGTGCGGGTGTCGAGGTCGATGACCAGCCCGTCGACGCCAGCGACACAGGTGCGACCGATGCCGCGCGCGACCACGGCTGCGTGCGAGGTACGCCCGCCGCGCGCGGTGACGATGGCCACGGACGCCAGCATGCCGCCGACGTCGTCAGCGCTGGTCTCGGTGCGCATCAGCACCACGTTCCGTCCCTGAGCCGCTTGTGTCACTGCTGACTCTGCGTCGAACACGGCCTCGCCTACGGCGGCACCGGGACTGGCTGCAAGACCGGATGCAAGCAGGTGTTCACCGTCGGCGGAGGTGAACCGTGGGTGCAGGAGGCTCTCGAGCTGATACCCATCCACCCGGAGCAGGGCTTCGTCAAGGTCGATCAGCCCCTCCTTGACCAGGGCGCTTGCGACCGTGAAGGCTGCAGCGGGGCTGCGCTTGCCGACCCGTGTCTGCAGGATCCACAGCGTGCCGTCCTCGACGGTGAACTCCACGTCGCACAAGTCGGTGTAGTGCCGTTCCAGGGTGCCCAGGTGACCCATCAGCTGCTGATAGATCGCCGGTGCCCGGTCAGAGAGCTCCTGCAGCGGGAGTGGCGTGCGACTGCCGTTGACCACGTCCTCGCCCTGGGCGTTGGGCAGGTAGTCCCCGTAGACGCCTGACTCGCCCGTGGCCGGGTCGCGGGTGAAGCACACGCCGCTGCCGGAGTCGGGACCGGTGTTGCCATAGACCATCTCGACGATGTTGACCGCCGTGCCCGCGTCCTCGCCGATGCCCTCATGTCTTCGGTAGGTCATCGCGCGAGGTGAGTTCCACGAGGTGAAGACGGCGTCGATGGTGCGGCGCAGCTGCTCGCGGGCATCCTGCGGCAGGTCTTCGCCCACCTCACTGACCAGGGTGCGGCGGAAGGTCTGGGTGAGCTCGCGAAGCGCGGCAGCATCGAGCTCGGTGTCGCTGAGAACGCCGGCCTCGTGTCGTGCTTCGGACAGCGCTTTGTCAAAGAGGTCGCCGTCGACTCCCAGCACGGTTTTCCCGTACATCTGCACGAGCCTTCGATAGCAGTCCCACGCGAACCGCTCACCGCCGCGGGCGACCAGCCCGGGGATGACGTCATCGGTCAGGCCGACGTTCAGGACCGTGTCCATCATCCCCGGCATCGAGCGTTTTGCGCCCGAACGCACTGATACCAGAAGGGGATTCGCGGGATCGCCGAAAGCTCGATCGGTCATCTTCTCCAGCCCAAGAAGATGTATGCCGACCTGGTGGGCCAGGTCCTCAGGCTCATGGCCGAGGGTCAGGTAGTGGCGGCAGGCGGCCGTCGTGATCGTGAACCCATGAGGGACCGGCAGCCCCAGGCGAGTCATCTCGGCCAGGTTGGCGCCCTTGCCGCCCATCAGGTCGGACATCGACATGTCCCCGTCCTCAAAAGCGACGACGAACGGAGCGGTAGTGGCCTCGGCGGTGACGGTCTGTGACATGCGGTCCTCCCGGACGATCTTGGTTTCTCGGGCTTGGGGCGGTTTAAGTGCGAATGGCGGTTTGACTGGTTGTGGTTGGGTAGCTGATGCACCCAATGGTGGCTGTACTTTCGGCCAACGGGGAGTGACTATGGTCCCGATGCCGTGCGGGTTTGCTCGCAAAAGGGGGACCATGGACCCTAGGGCGCGCGAGGCTCGGTGGGCGATCCTGAAGGGGACAGGATCGTCAGTCATATCTGGCTGCGCATCCGAGGCGAGGTAGGGCATATGTGCGCTTCTTCCCGAACCACTGAGACCGTTGTCGCGGGCTGTGACAGCTCTTCGGAGAGCCAGCACGCGGTGATTGCCGCGACGCGTGAGGCTTCCCGACGAGGAGCCGCTCTGGTGTTGCTCGCCCTTGCCGAACATCGGCCTTACTGGCCGGACAACCTCGCCTGGGTGGCCCGCGCCGAGGCTGAGTCGAGCCACCAGGCACAAGCAGCGGCGGAGCGTGCCCTGGAACGCGCTCTCGACACGGATCGGTCCGTTGCCATACGAACCGCCGTGGTGCAGGAGTCCGATTCGTTCGAGCTGGACAGTCTGGCTCGTCGAGCCGGGTTGCTGGTGCTGGGACGCCGGGGTGACCGAGGCCAGGTGGCCTTCTCCCTGGGATCCACCAGTGCGGAGCTCGGGCGACGCTTCAAGTGCCCGATGCTCGTCGTGCACGATCAGGGCCGAACGAGCCAGAGACGACGGTTTGGGCCCGACGCTGCGGTCGTCGTCGGGATGGACATTCATGGTGCCTTCGACGCGGTCCTCGCGGTCGCGGTGGCTGAGGCGGTTATCAGAGACCTGCCCCTGGTCGTGGTGCACGCCCTGCCACGGGGCAAGGATGCCGATCGCGTCGCGATCGGCGAGGGCTGGCGCAGGTGTCGCGAGGCGCTGAGGGAGGCCAAGCTTCCGGTCGGCGTCCCCAACCGCCTGGTCATCACCCAGGATGACCCGGCCTCGGCCCTGTTGCACAGAGTCGGGCCAACCGATCTGCTCGTCGTCGGGACCCATGGTCACGGCCGTCTGGCAGGTCTGGTCGCCGGCTCTGTCAGCAGGGCGGTGCTCGACAAGATGACCGGCGACGTGTTGGTCGTGCAGCCGGGCGTGGACGCATCCCGCGCGATCCCATCGGCGTTGGCTGGCCACTTCGGGCGATCGTGAAGGATGGTTGTCCGTACCCCGCCCGCGGACCGGCCGGCGACCTCAGAGTATGGCGGCGTAAGGCATGGCGACGCGAGCGTGACGACGGGATGGTGGTGTCCGGACCGGTACCGTGGTGGGACCAGGAACCGGAAGGGCAACCAGATGACAATCCGCATATTCCTCCTCGACGATCATGAGATCGTGCGGCGCGGGCTACGTGAGCTGCTTGAGACGGTGGAGGACTTCGAGGTTGTCGGTGAGTCCGGCTCCGCGGTTGAGGCGGCCCGGCGGATCCCGGCGCTACGCCCGGACGTGGCGATCTTCGACGCCAGGCTGCCGGACGGCTCGGGGATCGACGTATGCCGCGACGTACGTTCCGTGGACCCCTCGATCGCAGGGTTGATCCTCACCTCGTACGACGATGAGCGGGCCCTCGCCACTGCGATCCTGGCAGGAGCCGCCGGATACCTGCTCAAGGACATCAAGGGCAACGGACTGATCGAAGCCATCCGAGCGGTGGCGGCCGGCGAACAGCTGATCGACGCCGCCACGGTGAAGCGCGTCCGGCAGGCGTGGAGCAGCAACGCGGACACCGACCCTCGGCTGCGGCTGCTCTCGCCGCAGGAGCGAAGGATCCTGGATCACGTGGCGCAAGGCCTCACCAACCGGCAGATCGGTGAGGCGATGTCGTTGGCCGAGAAGACCGTCAAGAACTACATCACGGCGGTTCTGGGCAAGCTCGGCATGGAGCGACGGACCCAGGCTGCCGTCTTCGCCGTCACCCATCCACCCACCCCTGGGCATTGACCCGCACTTGTGGACTTGTTGGTCTTCCGCGGCGCAGGACATACCGCCAGACTGAATGCATGAGCAGCGACCGCAGCGGTAGCGACGACGCACGTAGTGGCGGGCAGAACGCCGCGATCGAGCTGTCGGCGGCTGAGTCCTGGGCCTTGCTCCGACATGTCGGCGTCGGTCGCCTGGCCGTGATCGTGGACGACCGGCCCGAGATCTTCCCGGTCAACCACCTGGTCGACCACGGCAGCGTGGTTCTGCGTACCGCACTGGGAACCAAGTTGAGGGGGGCAGTGGGGCACTGGGTCGCGTTCGAGGTGGACGGGTACGACCCAGAGACGGGGAGCGCTTGGAGCGTTGTGCTCAAGGGTGAGGGCCAAGAGGTGAACCGCCTCTACGACGTGCTGGAGGTGATTGAGCTGCCACTTTTTCCGTGGCATGCGGCGCCGAAGTCGCACTTCATCAGGATCGAGCCGCACAGCATCACGGGCCGTCGTTTCGAAGTAGCCGGCGGCGCCCGATTGGCGGGGGCAGCTGAGCCGTCATGGCCGGCTGGCAGAGAGTTGGCCGTGGATGAGCCGCCCATGCAGGGACCGACCAGCTGACGGCTGGGGACTTTCAGCAGGGCCGCATGCACCCGATCGTTGGTTTCGGGTGGTCATCGGGAATGATGAACTCATGCGCACCATCGAACTTGACCAGCTTGAGCGTCGTCTGTCGCTGATTGACGGTGTTCCCCGAGTCGTGGTCAGCGGAAACGTGGCCACGCCCTGGGGCGTTGTCGACGCCATCGACCGTTCGATCGCGAGCTACCGCATCTACATGCTCAACGCCGCGGCCGGTGTGCCCGAGCGCCCCGGAGTCATCGCGGAGACCAGTTTCGTCGGGGTGGGGATGCGGCGTCACCCGGCGCTGTCGTACGTTCCCAGCAGGCTGTCCATGGTCCCGTTTCTCTTCACGCGGAGCATGCCACCCGACGTCGTGGTGCTGCACTGTGCGCCGCCGCGCGAGGGCTTGCTGAGCCTGGGGATCGAGGTCAACATTCTTCCCGCTGCCATAGAGGCCTGCCGCGCCAGGGGTGGCCTCGTCATCGCCGTGATCAACTCCCGTATGCCGTACACGTTCGGCGACGCGCAGGTCGAGGTCGAGATGGTCGACTTCGCGGTGGAGATGGACTTCGAGCTCGTGGCTGCGCACTCCAGCCCGATTGATGACTCCAGTCGCGTCATCGCCGAACGTATTGCCGGCCTGATCGATGACGGTGCCACGCTCCAGCTCGGCATCGGGGCGGTGCCCGACTCCACGTTGCACGCTCTCGTGGGCCGGCGCGGGCTACGCGTATGGAGTGAGATGTTCTCCGACGGCGTCCTCGAGCTGGACAAGCACAACGCGCTCGACGAGGGGCACCCTCTCACCGCCTCCTTCTGCTTCGGCTCGCGCGAGCTGTACGACTGGGTTGACCAGAATTCCCGCGTGCGCATGCTGCGGACCGAAAAGACAAACAGTCCTGCGCTGATCGCCGCCAACCGCGCGATGACGAGTGTGAACTCCGCACTCGAGGTGGACCTGTTCGGACAGGCGAACGCCTCGCGGATCAACGCCAGGATTCATTCCGGCTATGGCGGTCAGACCGACTTTATCGTCGGGGCCCTGCATTCCCCCGGCGGTCAGGCGTTCATCGCGCTGCGCAGCTGGCACCCGAAGGCCGATGTGTCTACCGTCGTCCCGCTGCTGGACGAGCCAGTGACCTCGTTCCAGCAGACGGCAATCGTGACTGAGCAGGGTCTGGCCAAGCTGTGGGGCTATGACGAGAAGACGCAGGCGCGTCACCTCATCGAACAGGCTGCGCATCCCAGCGTGCGCGCCGAGCTGTGGGAAGAGGCAAAGGAGCTTGGCCTGACCTGATCTTGAAAGCGGGCCAAAGGTCCCTCTCCGCACGGAACGCTCGCATCATACTGAAAATGTCCGGCCTGCCGGCCGGTCGCACACTCAGAATGGGGATCTGGTCATGAGCACAATCGAACATGTTGTCGGCGCGTCGACGAATCAGCCAGGCTCGCATGGTTCTGCGAGCAGTCTTACCGGCGCTTCCTCCTCGCGAGCGTTCCGCTACGTGGCGGGCGCGCTGAGGCTCAGCCTTGGTTGGGTATTCCTATGGGCGTTCCTCGACAAGCTCTTCGCCCTGGGGTTCGCCACGGGACGTAACCCCAAGACTGGGGTCGTCACCCGCTTCGGCGACGCAGCATGGATCAACGGCGGATCCCCGACGCTGGGCTTCCTGAAGTTCGGCAGTGAGGGCCCGCTCTCAAGCTTCTACCAGGGCTTCGCCGGCGCCGCTTGGGCCAACTGGCTCTTCATGATCGGACTCTTCGGCATCGGGCTGGCCCTGATGCTGGGGGTGGCAATGCGGATCGCCACGGTGTCCGGCGTCGCACTGCTGGTACTGATGTGGAGCGCGGTCCTGCCGCCGGCAAACAACCCCTTCATGGACGATCACATCATCTACGCCCTCACCCTGGTGGCACTGATGCTTGCCGGCGCGGGCGCAACGCTAGGCCTGGGCCAAGGATGGAACCGGCTCGACATCGTCCAACGCCACAGCTTCCTTAAGTAGTAAGGGAATCGGCACCCGCGGCACGGATCCCCGCGGGTGCGCTGACGCACGGTCAGTCGTGGGGTAGTGAGATCCGGAAGGTGGTCCCGCTGACCGAGGTTGACGCGATGACGATCCTTCCTCCCTGCCGGGTGACGACCTCGCGGGCCAGTGCGAGGCCCAGCCCATAGCTGCGCCTGCTGGCTTTGTGGTGGCTGGAGTGGAATCGGTCGAAGACCCTGTCGACCTCTGCCGCGGCGATCCCCGAGCCGGTGTCGCTGACCTCGATGACCGCGTCCCGGCCCTGGCGCCGCACCGACAAGGTGACCTTTCCGGACGGTGGGGTATGCGCGATGGCGTTGTCGAGGATGGCCAGCACGGCCCGTCGAAGGCCCACAGCGTTGCCCGTGGTCGTCACCGCGTCCGCGTCCGGCTCGTCCAGGACAAGCCTGACCTCGTGGGTCTCGGCGTAGTCCCGGGTGCTGGCGACGAGGTCGGAACACAGCGACGTCAGCTCGACTCTGGCAGATTCGGCGTCCGTCCACGGGTCGGCCGCGACCAGCAGCTCTTCCACCAGCTCGGTCATCCGCGCCGCGTCAGCGACGACGCCGTCGGCGTCGTTCAGGACCGATGGGTCGGCTTTGCCGGCGACCAGTGAACGCCGTAGCAGCTGGGCTCTGGTGCTCAGCAAGGTCAGCGGGGTGCGGAGCTCATGGCTGGCGTCAGCGACGAAGGACCGTTGCAGAGCCAGGGCATCCGACAGCGGGCGCACCGCACGTCGCGCCATGAACGTTCCCACGAATGCCGACAGGACCAGCCCAGCTACTCCCACCCCCAACAGGATTCGCGTGAGGTCGGATCGCTGGTCATGTTGAGGTCCCAGGTCGAGGACCGCCTGGACGGTAGTGTCGCCCCGCAGCGCGGTGCGCACGAGGTACTCGGACGTTCCGACGCGCACGATCGCGGTCTGGGTCCTTGTGGTGCGCGCGACCGAGTCCATCGCTCGCACATCAGGAAAGGCTGATGGAATGCCGGGGGAGGCTTCCAGTGCCCCAGGTCCGCGCAGGACCAGCCAGGTTCCTGCGGGCGGGTCCTGCGCGTCATCGGCTCTGGCTGTTGCCTGCTCCAGGAGTCCCTCGGCGGTGGCGTTCTGCTGCCGCAGCACCAAGATCGTGCTGATCGCCACGAGGACGATCACCGCAAGCGCCACTAATGCAGCGGACTGGAGCCCCAGCCGGCGTGCGGCAGCGCGCACCATACCGAGGTCGCCATCCTCGCGCGCTCGTGGGGACATCACGTCGAACCGAGCTGGTAGCCAAGACCACGGACGGTCCGGATCGCGTCACGTCCGAGCTTGCGCCTGCAGTAGTGGACATAGGTGTCGGCGACCACCTCAGACTCGGCCTCGGTGAAGACGAGCTCGAGCAGCTCGGCCCGAGAGAAGACCCGGCGCGGCCGCCGGGCCAGAACCTCGAGCAGCTGGGTCTCGCGCTCGGACAGCGGCACCCCGGTGGCGGGGTCGGCCCCCGGCTCGAGAACCAGACGGCTCTCCAGGTCAAGGACCCGGCGCCCCAGCTGCAGCACTCGGGAGGTCGAGCTGTGCCGACGCTGGAGTGCGCGCAGCCTGGCCAGGAGCTCGCCGACGTCGAACGGTTTGGTCAGGTAGTCCTCTGCCCCCGCGTCAAGGCCGTCGATCCGGTCGGTAGTGGTGCCTCGGGCCGACAGGATCAGGGCCGGCGTACTGACGCCTTTGGCACGCAGCTTGGCCAGGAGGTCGAGGCCCTCGATGGCCGGCAGCCCGCGATCAAGGACGATCACGGAGAACGACCGCGTCAGGCCGAGGTGCAGGCCGCGTTGGCCATCGGGGGCGTGCGTGACGTCGTAGCCCTCCTCGCTGAGAAGCCGGGTGAGCATGGCGGACAGCTCCCGGTCGTCTTCGACGAGAAGCAGGCTCACGTTGGTGCTCATATGAGGCAGTATGCCGGTCGCGTCTCTCATCCCCTTCAGCGACGGGTCACAGAAACCGCCAAGGATTCTCGACCACTCTTGAGGGATGAACACCCCAGTGGACACGTTGCTAAAGACGTCGACGCCGACCTCGACCCGTGGGCCACGCGTGCCGGTGCGGCGGGCGACCCGTCATGTGTCTTTGCGGCAGCCGCGGGTACCACGGTGGTGGCGTGACGCGTTCGGGGTCTTCGTCTGGTCCTCGATGTTGATTGTCGTGGCGTTGTGGGTCGCCGGCGGTGGAGTCCAGGCGCTGGCCGGTTTGGGCACGGGCTTGACCACGATCGGTCGGCTGACCGGCCTGGTGGCCTCGGACCTGTTGCTGATCCAGGTGCTGCTGATGGCACGGATCCCCCTGGTGGAGAAGACTTACGGCCAGGACGAGCTGGCCCGGCGACACCGCCTGGTGGGTTTTTGGTCGTTCAACCTGATGGTGCTGCACATCGTCGCGATCACCCTCGGTTATGCGGCGACCTCGCCCAAAGGGCTGTGGGGCACGATCGTCGACTTCGTACTGAACTACCCCGGGATGCTGCTGGCTGTAGGTAGCACGGTGGCGCTGGTCATGGTCACTGTCACCTCGATCAAGGCAGCGAGGTCACGACTGCGCTACGAGTCCTGGCACCTGCTGCACCTGTACGCCTACCTCGGCGTTGGGCTGGCACTGCCGCATCAGCTCTGGACGGGCAAGGAGTTCCTGACCTCGCCCGTCGCCACGGTGTACTGGTGGACGCTATGGGCGGGCGCGGCCGGCAGCGTCGTCTTCTGGCGGGTGGGCCAGCCGTTGCTGCGCAGTCTGCGCCACCGCCTGGTCGTGCAGGAGGTGCGCTCCGAGAACGACACGGTCACGACGGTCGTGATGGCCGGCCGGAACCTGCACCAGTTGCCCGTCCAGGCGGGTCAGTTCATGCAGTGGCGATTCCTGGACAGGCCCGGTTTCACCCGGGCCCACCCCTACTCCCTGTCCGCCGCCCCGGACGGGAAGACCCTGCGGATCACCGCAGCCCACCTCGGCGACGGTTCGGCGGGGCTGGCGAGCCTGCGCCCGGGAACGAAGGTGCTCTTCGAGGGCCCGTACGGCCGGCTGCACGAGGGAGTGAGGACCCGTCGCAAGGTCCTGCTGATGGCCTCGGGCATCGGCATCACCCCGATGCGCGCGCTGCTTGAGGCTATGGATCAGCGTCCGGGCGATGTCACGCTGGTCTATCGGGTCCGCTCCGAGGTCGACCGGATCTTCGTTGATGAGCTGTCGACCCTTGCGGCGGCACGTCGGGCGAAGTTCTTCGTGGTGACCGGTCATCGAGCCTCGGATCGACCCAGCTGGCTTCCTCAGCATGCTGCGCATCTGGGTGACGTCGAGGCGCTGTGCCAGCTCGCGCCCGATGTGGCCAAGCACGATGTGTTCATCTGTGGCAGCCCGGGCTGGATGGATGCCGCTGAGCGGGCAGTCATCGCCGCCGGCGTCCCATCCGAACATGTCCACCTCGAGCGCTTCACCTACTGACTGCCCACGTGTAGGCACACGAACCACGAAGGAGAACCATGCGACGTGTCGTCCTCGTCTTCATGTCCACGATCACTACCCTGATACTGCTCTTCGGTTACCACACGTCCACCAACAACGCATCTCTCGCATCCAGCCCCATGGTCCAGACACCGGCGTCCACCGACCCGGCACCATCGTCGCGGACGTCCAGTGGCGGTGGTGCCTCGGCGGCCAGACCGAGTCCGGCGACCACGTCCAGCCCTGCAGTCGCAGCGGTTTCCTACACCGGCGGTGTTGCCGACACCCGTTGGGGACCCGTCCAGGTCCGGATCACGGTGCGGGGCGGCAAGATCACCCGGGCCAGGGCTGTGCAGTACCCCCAGGGCACCAACGTCGATGCACAGATCAACAACTACGCGTTGCCGATCCTCGACCAGGAGGTCGTTCAGAAGCAGTCCGTCTCCATCGACGCGATCTCCGGCGCCACGGTGACCAGCGATGGCTATCTGCAGTCGCTCCAGTCGGCGATCGACCAAGCCCATCTGTGAGCCGCCGGGCCTGGGTCAGGCAGATCATGGGTATGCCGATCAGCATTCATCTTCGCGGCGATGACGTCGACTCGCCGACAGTGGTGCGAGCCGTCGAAGATGCTTTTGACCTCTTGACGGAGGCGGACTTGCTGTTCAGCACCTACCGAGAAGACAGTGAGGTCAACCGGATTCGTCGCGGCGACCTGCACCAGGAGCGCGCCGATCCACTGGTGCAGGAGGTGGCCGCGCTGTGTCGGCAGGCAGCCGAGCTCACGGAGGGTGCGTTCACCGACCAGCTGCCGGACGACCAGGGTGTGCTGCGTTTCGACCCAACCGGTTTGGTCAAAGGCTGGGCCGCGGAACGAGCCGCGAGCCGGTTGGCGGTCGTGCCATCGACGAGCTTCTGTCTCAATGCCAGTGGCGACGTCGTTGTCGGGGGCGAGGGCGTCCACGCCAACGACGGGTCTGAGTCGGTTTGGCGGATCGGCATCGAGGACCCACGCGACCGCTCCCAGGTGGCGGAGGTCGTCGAGCTCCACCACGGTGGCCTTGCCACGTCTGGCACGGCCGCCCGCGGGGCGCATCTGTACGATCCGAACACCCGGGCCTTTGTGCACCGGGCGGGATCGATCACCGTCGTTGGACCGAGTCTGATGTGGGCCGACGTATGGGCGACCGCACTGTTCGTGGGGCCGGAGTCGTTGCCCCTCCGGTTCTCTGAGGTGGCCAAGGACTATCGCGTTATCTCGTTGTGACCAGTCAAACTGGCGACTCGACGAAGCGGTGATCGACAGCGCTCCGGTTCGGCTACGCTGCGGGGGTAACAACGAAGGGCTTACCTCTCGCCAGGTAGGCCCTTCGCTGTTGTGCGTCAAGCCGACGGTGTTGTCCAGCAACGTTATTCGCCGTATCTCCACCTCGCGGATCAGATCTCGTGAGTGAGAATCTTGCTCAGGAACTCTTTGGCGCGGGCCGATCTCGGGCTGGTGAAGAACTCGCCCGGGGTGTTCTCCTCGATGATCTGGCCCTCTGACATGAACACCACACGGCTGGCGGCGCGGCGGGCGAAGCCCATCTCGTGGGTGACGACAACCATCGTCATTCCTTCCTTGGCCAGATCGGTCATGACGTCGAGGACCTCGTTGATCATCTCGGGGTCGAGCGCTGAGGTCGGCTCGTCGAAGAGCATGACCTTCGGTTCCATCGCCAGGGCCCGGGCGATGGCCACGCGCTGCTGCTGGCCACCGGAGAGCTGCGCAGGGTACTTGTCGGCCTGCTCAGTGATACCGACCCGCTCCAGGAGTCGGTCCGCGCGCTCGTTGGCCTTGGCCTGGTCCATGCCCCGGACCATGATCGGGCCGAGAGTCACGTTCTCGCGAATCGTCTTGCTCGCGAACAAGTTGAAGGACTGGAAGACCATCCCGACCTCCGTGCGGAGCTGGGCCAGATCCTTGCCCTCGTGCGGCTGAGGGACGCCGTCAATCAGGATCGTCCCGGAGTCAAACGTCTCAAGCCGGTTGATGGTGCGGCAGAGCGTTGACTTGCCCGAACCCGATGGGCCGATGATGACGACGACCTCGCCCTCGCCGATGGTCAGGTCGATGTCCTTGAGGGCGTGAAGAGTCCCGAAGTACTTGTTGACCTTGTCCATCACCACCAGAGGACGCCGCGACCCTGCCGTCGGCGAGTTCACCTTGTCCGCCGCTTCCGTCATGTCGACACAGTATCCATCGCCACCTGCGGCCTTCACGGTTCCCCTGAAGGATACCGAGTGCGTCAGTAGTCTGCGATGACAGCGACAGAGGAGGACGACATGTTGAGCACTGAGCTTCTGAGGGACGCCTTCAGCCGGATCCGCGCTTTGGTTCACAGCGCGGTGAAGGACGCCAGCGTCGAGGCGCTGCGGTTCCGGCCGGATCCAGAGGCGAACACGATTGCCTGGTTGGTCTGGCACCTCAGCCGGGTGCAGGACGACCACATCGCCGACTTGATGGGTGACGACCAGGTCTGGGCTGCCGATGGCTGGGTTGGCCGCTTCGGCCTGCCGTTTGATCCTTCGGCGACGGGCTACGGTCAGAGCGCGGCTGACGTTGCGGCGGTACGCCCTGATCCGGAGCTGCTGCAGGGTTACTTCGACGCAGTGCACACCCGGACCATCGACTACCTGGGCACTCTCGCCGAACCTGATTTTGCCAGGATCGTCGACACGGCGTGGGACCCTCCGGTCACCCTCGCCGTGCGTCTGGTCAGCATCCTCTCGGACGATCTGCAGCATGCGGGCCAGGCCTTGTATGCACGGGGGATCGCAAACCGCGCTGGCCTCTGAGCTCGAACCAGCACTTAGCCCAACGGAAGCCGCATCGCGAGGTAAGTACTGGCTGCTGTCGGCGGCCGCTGCGGTCTGGCGCGTAGCACAGTTCCGGCGTCGAATTGTGTTTGTCCACAGAGCAATTGGTGAGATGGCGGGGCTTGATCGAGGTACAAGGTCTGTCGGTGGTGCCGTCTAGGTTGAAGAACATGACAGGGTCCTTCACGATCGAGCAACGGCAGGCCGCGGTGGCTGCGGCGACCGCGCTGCTGTC
>JAYSQH010000297.1:0-21098 GCA_043721655.1 Phycicoccus sp.
GCATAGTCGGCAAGGAACTTCTTGCCGGCTGCGAGCTGGTCGGTCGGGGCGCCGACCGAGGTGGCGAGGTCGCCCTCTGAGGTCTTGCCACCGAGGGTGATGAACTTGCCGTCGTAGATGCCGTCGCCGCCCATGAGCGGGACGTTGAGGCCGGCAGCCTTCATCTGCTGCGAGAGCGGCCCGGCCTGGGGGTACTCGCCGCCGTAGTACACGGCATCGGGTGCCTTGGGCTTCACCTTGGAGATGACGGCCTGGTAGTTGGAGTCATCGGGGTTGATCGTCTCAGCAGCAACAACAGTGCCGCCGAGCTTGGTGAACTCCGCGGAGAAGGCCTCGACCAGACCCTGGCCGTAGGACTTCTTGTCGTGAATCGTCGCTACCTTCTTGATGCCGGCCTTGAACAGGTACTGCGCCGCGAACGGACCCTGGACGGCGTCCGTCGTGCAGGTGCGGAAGTACGTGTCGTAGGTCCGCTTCGGCGCCGTCTTGAAGTCGGCGCCCTGGGTCAGCGTCGGGTTGGTGTTGGCCGGAGAGACCTGGACGATCCTGGCGGTGGCGAGCACCGGCTGGGTGCTCTGGCTCACGCTGGAGTTCAGGTCACCCACGACACCAGCGACGTTGCTCTCGCCGGCGAAGGCGGTCGCGGCGTTCTTGCCGACGTCTGGCTTGGCCTCGTCGTCCTTGACTTCGACCTGGATGGTCCAGCCAGGGATGGCGTTGGTGGCGTTGGCCTGCTTGACCGCAAGCTCGACAGAGTGCTGGATGCCAAGACCGAGAGCCGACAGGTCACCGGACACCGGTGCCATGACGCCGATCTTGACGGTCTTGTTGCCGCTCGACGCGCCGGTGCCCGTGTCGCGGGAGCCGCATGCCGAAAGGGCCAGCGACGCAACGATCAGCGCCGCTCCGACCCGTACCACGGAACGCTGGTGCAAGGTTCCTCCTGGATAGTCATTGTCCGGATAGCCCGGGCCACCGCGAATCCCGCGGGATTGGTGAACCTTAGTCCCAGATAACGGTCCTGTGGAGCATTACTGGGCTTTGTGTTGCAGGGTCGTTATTTCAGGTCGCCATGATGTGCAGGTGACACCTTTCTTCGATCCCTCGAGATGTCCGGTATGTGCGGCATTTTTGCCCCCGCAGCCATTGCGTTGCCCGGTATGCGCCGTCGAGCTCACCGGACCCACCGTGACGGAGCTGGTGACGACTTTGCGCCGGGCAGACGACCTGGTGGGGCGCATGAGAGCGAGCGCCGTGGCGGCCTTTGAGCCACAAGCTGTTATCCCACCGCCTCACGCCGCCGCCGGCCGGCAATCGCCCTCGCCCGTCATCCGGTCCTTCGCTCCGCCGCAGGTTCGTCCTGAGGTGAGCCCGACCCGGACCTGGTTCGCGGGCAAGTCGGTGGGCGTCATCCTGCTCGTCCTTGGTGCTCTGTGCGTGCTGGCCGCCGGCGCCGTCTTCATTGCCGTCACGTGGGTTCTGCTGCCCCTGGCCGTACGGGCCTTGATCATGGTCGCGATCACCGTGAGCTTCGGTGTCTTCGCCGAGCTGGCCCTGCGGCGCACGCTCCAGGCGACAGCAGAGATCATGGCAGTGATCGCCTGCGGCATGTTCGTGCTTGACCTGGCTGCTGCGCGCCGGGCGGGTCTTCCCGGTCTGGCTGACTTGACCACGGCGCCATACGAGATCCTCGGCGGAGTTCTTCTGGCCGTCGTCGCCGGCGCGGGGGCGTTCATCGTCAGGACGCAGCGATGGTGGCTGTGGAGCCTGGACGCGGCGGTCGCCGTCGGGCTGGCACGGGCCACGCTGGGTGTGATGCGGCTCCCCGGCGACGACCACGGTGTCTCGTCCGTGTCCGTGGCAGTGGTCGGCTCCCTGCTGTACGTCGCGTGCCGCCGCGTCCGCCTTCCCGTCGCGAAGTGGAGCGCCCTGGCACTCGGCGGCGTCGGGTGGTTGGCCGCGGTGGGGGTCGGCGGCGAACGTGCCGCGGACCACGTCGGCGGTGACCTCGGACGCGTCGCTGCCTCCTGGCCGGCGCTGACCGTGGCGCTGCTGGCAGGGTTCTGGTCGATCAGGCTGACCCACGCCGTATGGCGACAGGTCGCCTCGGGCCTGTGCCTCCTCCCGGTGCTGCTCGTCGTTGAGGTCGTCGGTTGGTCCCACGGCTGGGTCGTGGGCGCCGTGGTCATGCTCCTCGGCTATGTCGTCGCGACCTTCGCCTCGGTTCGGGTGCCCCACCCGTGGGCGCCGGCGGTGGTCGGCTCTGCGCTGATTCTGGGAGTCAGCGCGGTTTTCGGACTCGTGCCGTCGGTCGTGGCGCTGGTCACCCGGATGGGGCTTGCGCTGGACGGCAGCTGGCGGGAGCCGCGCGCGCTTCCGTTCGGCCTGTCCAGTGGCGACGTGGGCCCGTGGCTGTTGCCCCTGACCGCGCTGGTCGTCCTGGCGTTGCTGCCACGAATCACCATCCTCGGAAACCGGCTCCCGATGAACCCTCACCTCACCACAGGGGTGGTGGTGGCAGCGCTCGGCGTGCTGCCGATGCTGTACGGCGCGGGCTTCTGGGTGTCCATGACGGTGCTCGCAGTCGTGGCCGTGGCGCTGCTCTGGGGCGCCTGGTTCTGGCGCAACGACATCCTGCTCTTGCTTGCATGGGCGCCGTTGCTGATCCTTCGCATCTGCTCGTACTACGTCGACCCTGTCTACGACGATCTCGCCGACCCCCTCGCCTGGACGCTGTTTGCGACGGTCGCCCTGGCCTGGGCGCTGACCGAGCGACGCCGCGTGGTCAGGGCCTGGTTCCTCATGGCCGCCGGCCTCTTCGCCCTGGCAGGAGTGGCGCAGTGGCTGGACTTTGGGCAGGCACCCCGTTCGATCCATGTCTTGGATGGGTTGGTGATCGTGGCCATCGGGTCGCTCGGGCTGATCGCGTCACAGAGTCTGCCGGCATCGCAGAGGTCGCAGAGTTCGAGCGCTACGGCCTTTGACCGGGCGATCGGCGAGGGACTGTCGGTGACCTGGGTGGTGGTGGGGCTGGCCATGGCCGACAGCTCACCGTCGCATCGAGCCCTGGAGCTCACGGTCGCAGGTGTAGCGGCGGGCATCACGGCATACCTGTCCGACGACCGCCGCCGTGTCGGTTGGGTCAGCGGGATGCTCCTCACCCTGGCCTCATGGATCCGTTTGGTGGACAACAACATTGAGGCTGTTGAGTGGTACACCATTCCGGCGGCGACAGCGTTGTTGCTCTACGGGGTTCGACGACTGCGACGTGACTCCAGCGAGTCGACCTGGCGCTGCCTCGGACCGGGACTGGCTCTGGCTCTGGTGCCGTCGTTGTCGGCGGCCATGGACCAGCCCATCACGTGGCGCGGACTGGTCGTGGGTCTGGCCTCGGTGGCTCTCGTGGCGATTGGTGTCTGGCTCAGGTTCGCCGCGCCGTTCGCGCTGGGCGCTGTGGCGACCGGGCTGTTGGCGATTCGCTACATCTGGCCGGTCGCGGCGTTCCTCCCGCGATGGGGCCTGTTGTTCCTCATCGGCGGGCTCCTGCTCTGGGCGGGGATGACGTGGGAGTCGAGGGTGAATGACGTACGCACGGCGGGCCGGTACGTTCGTGGGCTGCATTGACCCGAGGGCGGTTGAACCGCTTCAGCCTCGGCTGCGTTGGTTCTCTGTAACCTGGGGATCGGCTCCGGGATGAGTTTGGAGGACGCAATGACTGAGCCCAGCGAGCAGGCGATTGAGCCCGACGGGGACGCAAGCCCCAACCACGAGCTGGGCAAGGGTGACCGTCGCCGCAGGGTCATCCGACCTCTTGGCCTTGCCCTCCCTGTTGCCCTGTTGTCTCTCGTCACTGCCTGCAGCAGTAGCACCCCGGCCAGTAGCAACCCCGCCAGTAGCAACCCCGCCGCCGGGGCGGGAGCCGTGGCTGCGGGGTCGGTCCTCACCGGCAACGTGGGACAGGGCGACGCCTTCGTTATCACCCTCGTGGACAGCGCCGGCGCGCCGGTAACCAGCCTCAAGGCAGGCAGCTACACGGTGAAGGTCAAGGACGAGTCAACGATGCACGACTTCCACCTGACCGGCCCGGGCGTGGATCAGAAGACCGGCGTGCCGGAGACGACAGAGGTGACCTGGTCGGTCAAGCTCTCGGCAGGCACCTACACGTTCGTGTGCGACCCGCATGCGGCAAGGATGGCGGGGTCGTTCACCGTCACCTGACCCGACATCACCCCAGGGACGGCTCGGTCATGGCCCCTGATGTCACGGTCTCCTCATAGAGTGAGGCTGTGGCCGACCCGTCGTCATATCGCCCCGGACCAGGAGAGATCCCTCTGGACCCCGGTGTCTACCGCTTCCGCGACGCCGACGGCCGGGTCATCTACGTCGGCAAGGCCAAGTCGCTGCGCTCGCGGTTGTCGTCCTACTTCCAGGACCTCTCGGCGCTGCATCCCCGGACCCGCTCGATGGTCACGACCGGTGCCAGCGTTGAGTGGACAACAGTGTCCAACGAGGTCGAGGCGCTGCAGCTGGAGTACTCCTGGATCAAGGAGTTCGATCCGCGCTTCAACGTCAAGTACCGCGACGACAAGTCCTACCCCTACCTGGCTGTCACCATGGGTGAGGAGTTCCCTCGCGCTCAGGTGATGCGCGGGGCCAAACGCAAGGGGACGCGATACTTCGGTCCCTATGCGCACGCGTGGGCGATCCGCGAGACGCTCGACCAGCTGCTGCGCGTGTTCCCGATGCGGACCTGCAGCAGTGGCGTCTTCAAGCGTGCCGGACAGGTCGGACGGCCCTGTCTGCTCGGCTACATCGAGAAGTGCTCAGCTCCGTGTGTCGATCGCGTCAGTGCGGAGGAGCACCGGGTGATCGCCGAGGACTTCTGTGACTTCATGGCCGGCAACACCGGCAAGTTCGTCAAGCGCCTCGAGGCCCGTATGGCGGCTGCCGCCTCCGCGCTCGACTACGAGCAGGCGGCCCGGCTGCGGGACGACATCGGGGCGCTGACCAGGGCGCTCGAGAAGTCTGCTGTGGTGCTGGCCGATGCCACCGACGCCGACGTGTTCGCCCTGGCGGACGATGAGCTCGAGGCGGCTGTCCAGGTGTTCCACGTCAGGGGGGGCAGGGTCCGGGGTCAACGGGGCTGGGTGGTCGAGCGTGGCTCTGAAGACACAGTGGACGCGTCGACGATGGTCGAGCACCTCCTCCAGCAGGTCTATGGCGGCGAGTCGCCCGAGGGGGTCCCACGAGAGGTTCTGGTCCCCGTCCTTCCCCCGGACCCCATGCACATGAGCCAGTGGCTCACCATGCTGCACGGTGCCCAGGTCGACCTGAGGGTGCCCCGGCGTGGTGACAAACGCGCGCTCATGGAGACCGTCAGACGCAACGCGGAGCAGTCCCTGGTGCGGCACAAGGTGACCCGTGCCGGGGATCTGACCGCTCGCAGCGTGGCTTTGCAGGAGCTTCAGGACGGGCTTGACCTGAGCAGCGCGCCACTGCGGATCGAGTGCTTCGACGTGAGCCACGTGCAGGGCACCAATGTGGTGGCGTCCATGGTCGTCTTCGAGGACGGGCTGCCGCGTAAGGCCGAGTACCGCCGGTTCATCGTCAGGGGAGCGGTGGGGCCGGCGGGCGAGGCCAACCCGCAGATCGACGACACGGCGGCCATGTACGAGGTGCTGACCCGGCGCTTCAAGCGATATCTCGACGACCGCGCCGACGCCAGCGACATCGAGGACATTGCAGTGGAGGGCATAGGGCTCGACCCTGACACGGGCAAGCTCCGGCGATTCGCCTATCCGCCCCACCTCGTGGTGGTCGACGGAGGCCTGCCCCAGGTCAACGCAGCGCGCTCGGCGCTGGCAGAGCTGGGGATCGACGACGTCGCCCTGGTCGGGCTGGCCAAGCGGCTCGAGGAGGTCTGGCTCCCCGGACAGGCGTTTCCCGTCATCCTGCCTCGCACCAGTGAAGGCCTCTACCTGTTGCAGAGGGTCAGGGATGAGGCCCACCGGTTCGCCATTGCGTTCCATCGTGAGCGGCGGTCGAAGGCCATGACCACGAGTGTTCTCGACGGCATCCCGGGTCTGGGCGATACCCGGCGCAAGGCGTTGCTGCGACACTTCAGCTCGGTCAAGCGCATCAAGGAGGCTTCGATGGAGCAGATTCGCGAAGTTCCCGGAATCGGTGTTGCCCTTGCTGCCACCATTCATGCAACACTGCACGACCCCGCGACCCAAGCTGCTGAGGCCGTCAACGTGACGACCGGCGAGCTGTTGACCTGACCTGTAATGCCGACGAGACGACGAGGACAGCCATGACGCCTGGTACAGCTGGGCCCGATGTGACCGAGCTGGTCATCCTCACCGGCATGAGCGGCGCCGGTCGCAGCACGGCGGCCAACGTCCTCGAGGACCTCGGCTGGTATGTCGTCGACAACCTCCCGCCGCAGATGATGCTGCCCATGGCCACCTTGGCTGCAGAACATTCCGAGGGTGGAGTCACCAAGCTCGCGGCAGTCATCGATGCCCGTAGCCGATCGTTCTTCGCGACTTTCCGTGACGCAGTCGAGGCGTTGCGAGAGGCAGGCTGGGACCCGAGGGTGATCTTCGTCGACGCCACCGACGAGGCCTTGGTCCGGCGGTTCGAGAGCGTGCGCAGACCCCACCCGCTGCAGGGCCAGGGACGGATGCTGGACGCCATCATGCACGAGCGCGAGATGCTGGGAGACCTGCGCGCCGAGGCCGATGTCGTGATCGACACCTCCGGTTTGAACGTCCACCAGCTGTCGGCCAAAGTGTCCCAGATCTTCGCCAGCTCGGCCGGCCCCCGGCTGCGCATTGCCGTCATGTCCTTCGGCTTCAAGTACGGGATTCCACTGGATGCCGACCTGGTCTTCGACATGCGCTTCCTGCCCAACCCGTTCTGGATCCCGGAGCTGCGGCCCAAGAACGGGACTGATCCCGAGGTGTCCGGATATGTCATGAGCAGGCGAGGCGCCAGTGAGTTCGTCGACCGTGTGGTCGACCTGATGGCGCCGATGACCGAGGGCTACCAACGCGAGGGACGGCGGTACGTGACCCTCGCCGTGGGCTGCACCGGCGGCAAGCATCGCTCTGTGGCCGTTGCCGAGCTGCTCGCGGCCCGGCTGAACGGTGACGAGGTGGGCACGATCCTGGTGCACCGCGACCTGGGGCGTGAGTGACCCGCCCAGCCGTCGTTGCTCTCGGGGGTGGGCACGGGCTGGCTGCGTCGCTCGCGGCCCTGCGGCTGGTCACAGACCGGATCACCGCAGTGGTGACGGTCGCCGACGACGGCGGCTCCAGCGGTCGGCTACGTGATGAGTTCGACGTCCTGCCGCCGGGCGACCTCCGGATGGCGCTGGCCGCACTGTGCGATGACACCGAATGGGGTCTTCAGTGGCGTGACGTCCTGCAACACCGGTTCGCCGGCGATGGTGAGCTTGCCGGGCACGCCGTCGGTAACCTGCTGATCGTGTCGCTGTGGGACCTGCTTGGCGACACCGTCGGGGGTCTGGATCTGGTCGGCCGGTTGCTGAACGCCCGCGGCCGGGTGCTACCGATGGCCGCGGTGCCGCTCAACATCGAAGCCGCCGTCGTGGGCGCCGACCCACGTCAACCGCTCGAGATGACGACGGTTCGTGGTCAGGTGGAGGTCGCCACGACCAGGGGCCGAGTGCTGGCGGTGCGGCTCAACCCTGAGGAACCGCCCGCGTGTGCCGAAGCCGTGGAGGCCATCCTGAGCGCCGACTGGGTGATCCTTGGACCCGGCTCCTGGTTCACGTCGGTCATGCCTCATCTGCTGGTTCCGGGTGTCCGTGACGCGCTCCTGCACACGTCGGCGAAACGAATCCTCACGCTGAACCTCGTGATGCACACACGTGAGACGGTGGGCTTCTCGCCCGAGAATCACCTCGAGGTCCTGGCCGCACATGCCCCCGATCTGCACCTTGACGTCGTGCTGGCCGACTCCGACGTCGTCGAGGACGAGTCGCTGCTGCGCCGCGTCGCCGAAGGCCTGGGGGCAGAGCTGGTTCTTGCCCGGGTGAGCAGTCATGAGCAGCCGGATCACCATGACTCCTTGCGCCTCGCCGCCGCCTACCACGACATCATGGGCTGAGCACCGTGCGCATCGCGTTGCTGTCCTATCGCAGCAAGCCCCACTGCGGTGGCCAAGGTGTCTATGTCCGCCACCTCAGCCGGGAGCTCGTCGGGCTCGGGCACACTGTCGAGGTCTTCTCCGGGCAGCCCTATCCCGAGCTCGATCCGGGAGTACTGCTCACGAAGGTCCCAAGCCTCGATCTGTATCGCGAGCCGGACCCGTTCCGTACCCCCGCCCTCGGCGAGTTTCGCGACGCCATCGACGTGCTCGAGCTGGCGACGATGTACTCGGCAGGTTTTCCCGAGCCGCTCACCTTCAGCCTGCGGGCGGCGCGCTTGCTCAGGGGTCGCACCGCCGACTTCGATGTGGTCCACGACAACCAGACGTTGGGCTATGGCCTGCTGCGGATGCTTGCGGACGGGATGCCGCTGGTCTCCACGATCCACCACCCGATCACCATCGACCGCCGGACCGACTTTGCGGCCGCAGCCGGCTGGAAGCGTCGGCTCAGCCTGCGTCGGTGGTATGGATTCCTGACCATGCAGGGCCGGGTCGCCCGCCGATTGCCGAGCGTCCTGACCGTCTCGCACTCATCGGCGCGAGACATCGTGGCCGAGTTCGGGGTCGACCCGCGGCGGGTCGAGGTAATTCCGCTGGGCGTGGACCCCGACGTATTCCAGCTTCCTACCATGCCTCGCGTGCCGGGACGTGTGGTGGCCATGGCCAGCGCCGACACCCCGATGAAGGGCATCGCCACCTTGTTGGAGGCCTTCGCCAAGCTTCGCACCGAAAGAGATCTCGAGCTGGTGCTGGTCGCCAAGCCGGTCCCGGGAGGTTTGACGGAGTCCCTGGTCGAGCGCTTGGCCATCAAGGACTCGGTCCGATTCGTCAACGGCATCAGCGACATTGAGCTGGCCGAGCTCATCGGGTCTGCCGAGATCGCCTGCGTCCCTTCGCTGTACGAAGGCTTCTCGCTGCCGACCGTTGAAGCCATGGCCTGCGGTACACCTCTGGTGGTCAGCCGAGGCGGAGCCATCCCCGAGGTGGTCGGACAGGACGGGCTCTGTGCCGACCTGGTGGAGCCCGGTGATGTGGGAGAGATGGCCGACGCCATCGGTGCCCTGCTCGATGCCCCCGCGCGACGAACGGCGATGAGCCGGGCCGGACGGCTTCGGGCGCTCGAGCACTACAGCTGGACTTCGGTGGCGGTGGCGACTGTCGGCGCATATGAACGCGCGATCGCCGCGACGCAGATGGACTTCAAAGCGCGGACCGAGGCTCAGACGCGCACCGACAGCCGAAAGGCCACCCATGCTCACCGTTGACTTCGACCGGATGGGCGTCGAGCCAGGCGATCGCGTGCTCGATCTGGGGTGTGGCGCCGGGCGCCACGCGTTCGAGCTCTATCGTCGTGGCGCCCATGTGGTAGCGCTGGATCGTGACCGGGCTGAGCTCGATGCCGTTGCTTCGATGTTCCAGGCCATGCAGGAGGCGGGCGAGGCCGGTGCCGGAGGCAGTGCAGGGTCCGTGCCGGGTGATGCGCTGGAGCTGCCGTTTCCCGATGGCCACTTTGACCGCGTCGTGGCCGCCGAGATCCTTGAGCACATCCCCGATGACGAGCTGGCGATGGCCGAGCTCGCTCGCGTCCTGCGGCCCGGCGGCACGGCCGCCGTGACCGTGCCGCGATACCTCCCGGAGAGGATCTGCTGGGCACTGTCCGACGCCTATCACGAGGTCGAGGGCGGCCACGTGCGCATCTACACCGGGCACGAGCTGGTCGCCAAGCTGGAGAAGGCCGGGCTCCTGGCGGTCGGCACGGACCATGCGCACGGGTTGCATTCGCCGTACTGGTGGCTCAAGTGCGCTGTCGGTGTGGACAAGGCGGACCATCCGCTGCCGAAGCTGTACCACCGAATGCTGGTGTGGGACATCATGTCCGGACCATGGCTGACCCGCACCGCCGACCGCCTGCTCAACCCCGTGATCGGGAAGAGCCTTGTGGTCTACCTGCTTAAGCCCGAGATCGTCCGTGCCGTCTTCTGAAGAACCGTCCCTGGCGGGGGTGCTGACCAGCGAGCAGGTCGCGCATACTGCGTCTGCGATCGTGGCCGTTCAGGAACCGAGCGGTGCCATTCCGTGGTTCACCGGCGGCCATACGGACGTGTGGGACCACGTGGAGTCTGCGATGGCCCTGACCGCGGCCGGTCGCCACATCGAGGCAGACCGGGCCTGGCGCTGGATGGTGAAAACCCAGCGCCAGGACGGGTCTTGGCCAATTCGCATCGATCAGGGTCGGGTCACCGACCCCGGGTCGGACGCGAACTTCTGTGCCTACTTCGCCACCGGCATCTGGCATCGGTGGCTGGTGACGGGCGACTACTGTGCGGCGGCTGAGACGTGGGCGACGGTCAAGGCGGCTCTTGGGTTCGTCGTCGCTCTACAAAGTCCGGGCGGCGAGATCATGTGGGCCCGAGGCGCTGGGGGTCAACCGGTCCAGTCCGCCTTGTTGGCCGGCTCCTCGAGCATCTATCTGAGCCTGCGTTGCGGCCTGGCGATGGCCGAGCTGATGGGGGAGCCGCAACCGGACTGGGAGCTCGCGGCGGGGCTGCTCGGCCACGCGTTGCGCATGCATCCTGAGTCGTTCGAGCTCAAGGACCGATTCTCGATGGACTGGTACTACCCGGTTCTCGCGGGTCCGCTGGCCGGCAGCAGGGCGATGGCCCGGCTGGACCAGCGCTGGGACGACTTCGTGGTGCCGGGCCTGGGCACGCGTTGTGTCGATGACCGTCCATGGGTCACCGGGGCCGAGACCTGCGAGCTCGCGATCGCGCTCGACGTCGTCGGCGACCGGGAGCGAGCGGTCGTCATGTTGTCCTCGATACAGCACCTGCGCGAGGACAACGGCGCCTACTGGACCGGCTACGTATATGGGGACGACAAGCACTGGCCGGTCGAGCTGAGCAGCTGGACGGCGGCCGCGGTGATCCTGGCGGTCGACGCGCTCAGCAACACCACCGGTGGTGCGGGCCTCTTCCGCGGCGAGGGTCTGCCAGAGGTCAGGGACGCGGTCGGTGAGCAGTGCGGTTGCCGTCGCTCGGGCGCCGTCGCCGACCGCATCGACGGCGTCTCAGGCGACCGGGTCGCCGGCCTCGCCGCGCACTCGCTGCAGAACTCGAAGTGACCCTACGATCCCTCGCTGCTCGAAGTCACCGCTGTCCAGCGCGCGTCTGAAGATCCGGTATGGCGCCTGGCCGCCGTCCGCGGGATCGGGGAAAACGTCGTGGATCAGCAGGCAACCGCCTGTCCGGACCCACCGTGCCCAGCCGTTGTAGTCGTTCTGCGCCGCCTCGTCGGTGTGGCCACCGTCGATGAAAACCATTGCCAGTGCTGTGTTCCAGAGCGACGCGACGGTTTCTGAGCGGCCGACGATGGCCACGACGTGCTCTTCGAGCCCGGCAGCTGCGAGGGTTCCCCTGAACCGACCGAGCGTGTCAAACCGGTTGAAGCGGGGGTCGACCAAGGTGGCGTCGTGGTAGTCCCAGCCCTGTTGGTGCTCCTCCGAGCCACGGTGGTGGTCAACGGTGAGGACGGTGCCGCCGACGAGCGACGCTGCCGCACCCAGATAGATCGCCGACTTGCCGCAGTATGTCCCGATCTCCAGAACCGGACCGTGGGGCAGAGCCGTGCAGGCTTGGTCGAACAGCTCAGTTCCCTCATCGGCGGGCATGAAACCGGTCACATCCTCGGCGGCCTGTCGGAGGGCGGCGGGCATGATGAAAGTGGCGGGCACGGCATCGATCCTGACGTCGGCGACGGGTTTCACGCCATACCGTATGCGTCGCGTGAGGCGCGTGAGCCTTCGCGGCCGAAACCGATCAATCTCATCCAAGGGACTGGGTGACTGAGTTGCAGGCGAGTGGCAGGATGTCCGGCATGGCGATGACGGCGAAGGTCAAGGACGAGCTGAGTCGGCTCACGGTAACCAAGCCTTGCTGTCGCAAGGCTGAGGTCGCGGCAACATTGAGGTTCGCCGGGGGACTGCACATTGTCGGGGGTCGGATCGTGGTCGAGGCCGAGCTGGATACTGCTTCGGCCGCTCGAGGACTGCGCAAGGACATCGCCGACATCTACGGCCACCGCAGTGAGGTCCTCGTGCTGGCCGCCGGGGGGCTGCGTCGCGGCAGCCGTTATGTGGTGCGCGTCGTCCAGGAGGGGGAGGCGCTGGCCCGCCAGACCGGGCTGATCGACAACCGCGGGCGCCCTGTGCGTGGTCTGCCCCCGCGGGTGGTCAGCGGTTCGGTCTGCGACGCCGAGTCCGCATGGCGCGGAGCGTTTCTGGCGCACGGTTCCCTGACCGAGCCCGGACGATCCTCTGCCCTGGAGATCACCTGCCCCGGTCCTGAGGCAGCCCTCGCGCTGGTCGGCGCGGCGAGGCGAATGGGCATACAGGCCAAGGCACGCGAGGTGCGCGGCGTGGACCGCGTCGTCATCCGCGATGGAGACGCGATCGGCGCGATGCTGACCAGACTCGGCGCCCACGACGCGGTGATGGCCTGGGAGGAGCGCCGCATGCGGCGTGAGGTGCGGGCGACCGCCAACCGACTGGCCAACTTCGACGACGCCAACCTGCGGCGTTCAGCGCGCGCAGCCGTGGCCGCCGGTTCCCGGGTCGAGCGTGCCCTGGAGATCCTGGGTGAGGGCGTGCCAGACCACCTGCTGGAGGCTGGCAGACTGCGCCTGAAGCACAAGGAGGCGAGCCTTGAGGAGCTTGGTCAGCTTGCTGAGCCCCAGATGACCAAGGACGCCGTCGCCGGCCGAATCCGGCGTCTGCTGGCCATGGCCGACAAACGGGCTGCCAGCCTGGGCATCGCCGGAACCGATGCCAACCTCACTGCGGACATGCTCGACGCGTAGGTCTGCCAACGATGTTCGACATCGTGGCGATGTGACCGTTCACTTTTTCTCCCACTCCCCACCCGGGGCCGCTTTTTGTACGCCGCGTGGTATCCCCTAGGCTCATGTTTGACGGACCCCGGCGTGCGGTCAGGCCGCACCAAGAATCCTGTTCCGACAGGCTAGACAGTGCTGCTTCGGCAGACATAAGAAGGGCAATCATCATGACTGTTCGCGTTGGTATCAATGGCTTTGGCCGCATCGGCCGTAACTTCTACCGCGCCGTGCTGGCATCAGGTGCGGATATCGAGATCGTCGCCGTGAACGACCTGACCGACACCAAGACCCTCGCCCATCTGCTCAAGTACGACAGCATCCTTGGTCGACTGGGCAAGGACGTCGTCGCCGGCGACGGCGAGATCACCGTCGAGGGCGTCGGAAGCTTCCCCGTCTTCGCCGAGCGCGACCCTGGCAGCCTGCCCTGGGCCAGTGTCAAGGCCGACGTCGTCATCGAGTCGACCGGCTTCTTCACCGAGGCAGCCAAAGCGGGCCTGCACATCTCTGCAGGCGCCAAGAAGGTCATCATCTCCGCGCCGGCCAAGGGCGAGGACTTCACTGTGGTCATGGGGGTCAACCATGAGGATTACGACCCGGCGAAGCACCACATCATCTCCAACGCCTCGTGCACCACGAACTGCCTCGCGCCGATGGCCAAGGTCATCGATGACACCTTCGGCATCGAGCGTGGGCTGATGACGACCATCCACGCCTACACCAATGACCAGAACGTCCTCGACTACCCGCACAAGGACCTGCGCCGCGCCCGCGCCGCCGCCCTGAACATGATCCCGACCACCACCGGCGCCGCCAAGGCGATCGCCCTGGTCATGCCGCAGCTCAAGGGCAAGCTCGACGGCTACGCCATGCGCGTGCCGCTGCCCACGGGCTCGGCCACCGACCTGACGGTCCAGCTGAAGACCCCGGCCACCAAGGAAGAGATCAACGCCGCTATGAAGGCGGCATCCCAGGGCGCGTTCAAGGGGATCCTGTCCTACACCGAGGACCCGATCGTCTCGACCGACATCGTCACTGACCCGGCCTCGTGCATCTTCGACTCAGGCCTCACCTACGTCAACGGAAACATGGCGAAGGTTGTTGGCTGGTACGACAACGAGTGGGGCTACTCATGCCGCCTCGTCGACCTGATCGCGTACGTCGGCAAGACGCTCTGAGCGCACGATGAAGACCGCACTCGACCTGATCGCGACCGGTGACCTGCGCGGAAAGCGGGTCCTGGTTCGCTGTGACCTGAACGTCCCCCAGGACGCCGACACCACCATTACCGACGACGGTCGGGTGCGGGCTTCCTTGCCCACGATCAAGGCTCTGAGCGAGGCGGGTGCACGCGTTGTCGTGTGCGCCCACCTCGGCAGGCCCAAGGGGACACCCGAGGCGAGATACTCGCTGGCGCCCGTGGCCCAGCGGCTCCAGGAGCTGCTCGGCGCTCCGGTTGCCTTCGCCACCGACACGGTCGGGGAGTCCGCCCGGTCCACTGTCGGCGCGTTGGCGGACGGTCAGGTCGCGCTGTTGGAGAACCTCCGGTTCAACGTCGGCGAGACGTCCAAGGACGACGCCGTGCGTGGTGCGTTCGCTGATGAGCTCGCTTCTCTCGCAGACGTTTTCGTGAGCGACGGCTTCGGAGTTGTGCACCGCAAACACGCCAGCGTGTATGACGTCGCGCAGCGGCTGCCGCACGCCATCGGAGGTCTCGTCCAGGCCGAGATCGAGGTGCTCAAGCGCCTCACCGAGTCGCCCGACCACCCGTTCGTGGTGGTGCTCGGCGGGGCCAAGGTCGTCGACAAGCTGGGCGTTATCGCGAGCTTGCTGAAGATTGCTGACACACTCCTTATCGGCGGCGGGATGAGCTACACGTTCCTTGCGGCCCAGGGATACGAGGTCGGCAAGAGCCTCCTCGACGCCGACCGCCTGGACGTAGTGAAGGGCTATCTCGAGGAGGCACAGCGGCTCGGCGTCGAGATCGTCCTGCCGACGGACGTCGTGGTCGCGGCAGAGTTCGCCCCTGACGCAGCCCACAAGATCGTGCCGGCCGACCAGATTCCGCCCGACATGGAGGGCATGGACATCGGCCCCGTGACGCGCGTGACCTTCGCGGCCAAGATTGCCGAAGCTCGCACGGTGTTCTGGAACGGCCCCGTGGGCGTGTTCGAGATGGCGCCGTTTGCCGCGGGCAACATGGCAGTCGCAGAGGCAGTGGTCGCGGTGACCAAGACCGGTGCGCTCACCGTTATCGGCGGCGGCGACTCAGCTGCGGCCGTGCGTCAGTTCGGCTTCTCGGACGATCAGTTCGGGCACATCTCGACCGGTGGAGGTGCCAGCCTCGAGTATGTCGAAGGCAAGGTTCTCCCCGGCCTCACAGTTCTGGAGGACTGAACCCATGGCGAAAGCAACCGAGCACGGCACGGAATCACGCATGACGTCCAACCGCACCCCGCTCATGGCGGGCAACTGGAAGATGAACCTCGACCACCTGCAGGCCACGCACCTGGTCCAGAAGCTGGACTGGACCCTTCGTGACGCCAAGCACGACTACAGCGCGGTCGAAGTTGCGGTCCTGGTGCCGTTCACTGACCTGCGCAGCGTTCAGACGCTGGTCGAAGGCGACAAGCTGTTCCTCAAGTACGGAGCACAGGACCTGTCTGTGCACGACGACGGCGCCTACACGGGCGAGATCTCGGGTGCGTTCCTGTCCAAGCTTGGCTGCACCTACGTTGCAGTCGGCCACAGCGAACGTCGTCAGCATCACGCCGAGGATGACGCCGTGGTGTCGGCCAAGGTCAAGGCGGCCTATCGGCACGGCCTCACCCCCATCCTGTGCTGTGGCGAGGGTCTCGAGGTGCGCACAGAGGGCCGTCAGGTCGAGCACGTGCTGGCGCAGATCGACGCGGCGCTGGAGGGCGTCACGCCTGAGCAGGTGCGAACGATTGTCATCGCCTACGAGCCCATCTGGGCCATTGGCACCGGTGAGGTGGCGACCCCTGCCGACGCACAGGAAGTCTGTTCGGCGATCCGAACCAGGCTCGCCGAGCTCTACACCGGCGACACCGCGGACGGCATCCGGATTCTGTACGGCGGTTCGGTCAAGGCGGGCAACGTGGCCGCGATCATGGCCCAGACCGACGTCGACGGCGCACTGGTCGGTGGTGCCTCGATCGTGGCCGACGACTTCGTGTCGATCTGCCGCTACCGCGACCACATCACGGCCAGCTGACCGTTCCACCCGTCCAGGGCGGGCTCGGGGGCGTCGAGGCGCCCAGACGAGGACCGTCAGGTAGTGTTTCCCCTTGGTCGCGCTCTGTGCGACCTACTGATGCCGAACAAGATGGGGTTTGACTTTCGTGGATGCCGTGAAGATCGGGCTGCAGGTGGTGCTCGTCGTTGGTGGTCTTATCCTGACCTTGCTGGTGCTGCTACACAAAGGTAAGGGTGGGGGTCTGTCCGAGATGTTCGGCGGGGGTATGTCCAGCACGATGAGCGGGTCGTCGGTGGCCGAGCGCAACCTTGACCGGTTCACCGTGGCTGTGGGTTTGGTCTGGGCCGCCGCCATCGTCGGACTTCAGCTCATCCAGCGATTCGCCAGCTAGCACCCTGCCCGCTGTATGGGCCTACGTGATCTCCAGGGAGCAACATCGTGGCAAGTGGCAACGCGATCAGGGGTAGCCGAGTCGGTGCCGGGCCAATGGGTGAGGCCGAGCGTGGCGACGCTGCCCCGCGGGTCCATATCTCGTACTGGTGCGCAAATGGTCACGAGACGAGCCCCAGCTTTGCTGAGGAGCCAGGTCTGGCTGTTCCAGAGACCTGGGACTGCCCGCGCTGTGGTCTTCCCGCCGGACAGGACCGGGCCAACCCGCCAGAGGCAAACCGCAACGCGCCCTACAAGACCCACCTGGCCTACGTGAAGGAACGCCGTAGCGAGGTCGACGGCCAGGCCATCCTGGACGAAGCGCTGCAGTCGTTGCGCGACCGCGGACTGATCCGCTAGCCGCCCCAGAGCGTGATAGCCCCCACTCCCGATTGGCTGGGAGCTGGGGGCTAGGTCTTTGCCTCGGTCTGGATCAGTGGCTGGCGGAACGGATCAGTGGCTTGGGGACGAAGGTGGCCGCATCCCGGTCGAGCAGCCAGGTGGTGGACCGCAGGCCGGTGACTCCAGCCGCCGGTGCCTGCATCGGGCCGGCCCCCGAGAGGGCGAGACCGACGGCGCCTGCCTTGTTCGCGCCCGAGACCAGGAACCATACGTCGCGTGCGGCGCACAGGCTCGGGAACGTCATGGACACCCTGACGGGTGGGGGTTTGGGTGCTCCGCGAACGCCGATCGTTGACGAGTCCCGCTCATGCAGGGCTGGGTGTTCGGGGAACAACGAGGCGACATGGGCATCCGGTCCGACGCCTAGCATCAAGACGTCGAACTCGGGGACGTCCCGTCCATGGGGTGCGGCTGTGGCGAGCTCCTCGGCGTAGTGGGCAGCCGCGAGGTCAACATCGAGCCCCCACGGCCCGTCAGAGGCAGGCATCGCGTGCACCCGTGCAGGGTCCAACGGCACGGTATCGAGAAGGGCCCGACGTGCCTGTGTCTCGTTGCGGTCGGGGTCGCCGGTCGGTAGGAAACGCTCGTCACCCCACCAGATGTTGAGAAACCGCCAGTCGATCGCGTCCCTGGCCGGGGACTGGCCCAGCGAGACCAACAGTGCCGAGCCCATGGACCCTCCGGTCAGGACGATGGTGGCCTGGCCGCCGGAGGACTGCGCGTCGACGATGGCCGTGACCAGGCGAGCCGCCGCCGCATCGGCCAGGAGACGCCTGTCGCGGTGCACGACGACCATGGGCGCGGGGGTCATGAGGGGCTGCTTTTCGGACCGGCTGCTGAGGACGTCGCCTTCTTGACGGCTGTCGTGGTGCCGTCTGTCGTGGTGCCGGCTTTCTTGGTGGCGGCCTTCGAGGTGCTCAGTTTCTTGGTGGTGACTTTCGCAACGGCGGCGAGCCGGGGCAGACCCTTGGTCAATGTCTTGGCATAGATCTCGTCCGGGTCGAGCCGGCGCAGCTCATCGGCGAGGCAGTCGACCAGCTCTCGTCGCGGCACGGGGATCCGCCGGACCGGCTGGCCGGTCTGGGTCATGGTCGCCACCGCCCCATCAGGTCGGTCGATGTCGATGTTGCCGCTGCGGCGCTCGAGCCGGACGCTGACCAGGCCGGTTCCGGCAGCGGTGCGCCCCAGCGTCACCGGGCACCTCAGCGCCTCGGCCAGCCAGCCGGCCAGCAGGTCGGCCGACGGGGAGTCGCTCGCGCCCATGACCCCTGCCGCCATGACCGGCTCGTATGGCGGCTGGTCCAGGGCCGCGGCCAGCAGGCCACGCCACCGCGTAAGACGGGTCCAGGCGAGGTCGGTGTCGCCGGGCCGATAGCTGTCCGCACGACGTTGCATCTCGGCTCGGGGACTGCGAGCCTCAGCGGCATCGGTGACCCGCCGTTGGGCCATTACTCCGATCGGCGATGCGGCCACGTCGGGCGGCGCGTTCTGGGGCCACCAGGCCACCACAGGGGCGTCAGGCAGCAACAGGGGCGTCACGACGCTGTCGCCGTGCTCCGCGAGCGGGCCGTGCATGCGAAGGACGACAACCTCGCTGGCTCCTGCGTCACCACCAACCCGGATCTGCGCATCGAGCCGGCTCGCGCCCCGCTCGCTTCCCCGGATGAGGGCGATGATGCGGCAGGGGTGTTGGCGGCTGGCGTCGTTGGCCGCCTCGATCGCCGCGTCGGACCCGTGATCGTCAACGACGATGATCAGGGTGAGGACACGACCAAGTGCCATCGCACCGACGTCGTTGCGAAGCTTCACGAGCTTGCTGTTGACGGCAGAGGTGGTGGTGTCCGGCAGGTCGACGATCAAGGCTTCCTCCACGTGCGTCCATCGTGGCGCATCATGTCGTCAGCGCTGGAGGGGCCCCAGCCGCCGGCCGCGTAGGTGTCGGGTCGACCCCTTCTGGCCCAGTGCACCTCGACCGGGTCCAGGATCTGCCAGGCCAGCTCGACCTCTTCGTGGCGGGGAAACAGCGGTGGGTCACCGAGCAGAACATCGAGAATGAGGCGTTCGTAGGCCTCGGGGCTGGACTCCGTGAAGGAGCTGCCGTAGCCGAAGTCCATGTTGACGTCGCGGACCTCCATCGCGTTGCCGGGCACCTTGGAGCCGAACCGCATCGTGATGCCCTCGTCCGGCTGGACCCGGATCACGATTGCGTTCTGGCCGAGCTCCTCGGTGGCGGTCTGGTCGAACGGCAGGTGGGGAGCGCGCTTGAAGACCACGGCGATCTCGGTGACGCGTTTGCCCAGGCGCTTGCCGGTGCGTAGGTAGAACGGGACGCCCGCCCAACGGCGGGTGTCGATCTCGAGCTTCAGGGCGGCATACGTCTCGGTGGTGGAGTTGGCGTCTATGCCCTCCTCGTCGAGGTAGCCGATGACCCGTTCGCCGCCCTGCCACCCGTCGACGTACTGACCACGTGAGGTGGACCGGTCGAGGTCCTTGGGCAGCCGCACGGCCGAAAGGACCTTTTCCTTCTCGCTGCGCAGGTCCTTGGCCTGGAAGGAAACCGGCTCCTCCATGGCTGTCAGGGCGAGCAGCTGGAGCAGGTGGTTCTGGATGACGTCGCGGGCCGCGCCGATGCCGTCGTAGTAGCCGGCACGCCCCGCGATGCCGATGTCCTCGGCCATGGTGATCTGCACGTGGTCGACGTAGTTGGCGTTCCAGACGGGCTCGAACATCTGGTTGGCGAAGCGGAGCGCCAGGATGTTCTGGACCGTCTCCTTTCCCAGGTAGTGGTCGATCCTGAAGATCGAGTCAGAGGAGAACACCGACCCGACGATCGAGTTGAGCTCGCGGGCGCTCTTGAGGTCGTGGCCGAATGGTTTCTCGATGACAACCCGACGCCACGCACCTGAGTCGTCGCGGCTCAGACCACTGCGTTCGAGCTGCTCGCACACAATCGAGAAGGACGCCGGTGGGATGGAGAGGTAGAACGCGTGGTTGCCGCCGGTGCCGCGTTCCTCGTCAAGCTTCTTCACCGTCTCGCGTAGCAGCTCGAACGACGTCGGGTCGTCGAACGTACCCGCGACAAAATGGATGCCCTTGGCCAGGTTCCTCCACACGTCCTCGCGGAACGGTGTGCGCGCATGTGCGCGAACCGACTCTCGCACGATCTTGCGGAAGTCCTCATGGGCCCAGTCCCGGCGCGCGAATCCCACGAGACTGAAGCCGGGGGGCAGAAGTCCGCGGTTCGCCAGGTCGTAGATGGCCGGCATGATCTTCTTGCGCGCGAGATCTCCGGTGACGCCGAAAAGCACCATGCCGCAGGGGCCGGCGATCCGGGGCAGGCGCTTGTCCCGGGGGTCGCGCAGCGGGTTCACCTCGTGGGTGACCCGGGTGGGGCTCACTCGAACTCGCTGTCGGCGGAGCCGTTGCCGGGTCCGGCTTGTCGGTCGAGGTCAAGGGCCCGGGTCAGCTGCGCGAGGCCCGCATCGTGGTCAGTCAGATGCAAGCGTAGGACGGGGCGACCGTGGTCGGCCAGGACCTCTGCGTCGCCGCCGGCCTGAGCCGTGATGAAGTCGCCGAAGGTGAACTCGCGACCCGGGATGGCAAGGTCCTGCAGCGGTGCCGTGGTGATCTGCAGATAGACGCCGGTGGCTGGACCGCCCTTGTGGAACTGCCCGGTGGAGTGCAGGAAACGGGGCCCCCACCCGAAGGTGGTGGGGCGTCCGGTGCGGGCGGCAATGGCTCCACGAGCGTCGGCCAGAGGCGCGTCGGCGAGCCGGTCGAGATAGGCCATGATGGCAACGTAGCCATGCTCCGGGTCCAGCGCCGAGAAGAGCGAGTCCAGAGCGCTGGCAACGGTCTTGGCATCGCCGAGCCAGTCGCCGCCAAGAGCGCGAACCTCGATGGCGCCCTCGTGGAAGGCGGCAGGGTCCGGCTTGACGTTGGTGGCGTCGAGCAGGCCGCGCGCGGCGTTCTTGGCGCTCTCGAC
>JAYSQH010000298.1:0-9296 GCA_043721655.1 Phycicoccus sp.
CCCCTGCCGGGTAGCTCGACCACGGACCCGGCACTGGCGCTGTCACCGCCTGGCCAACTGCCACCCCATCGCCGGCTGCCCCCTGATCGGTTGACGCCGACGCCGTCATCGGCAGGTTCTTCTCCGCCGTGGCGTGCCGGGGCGGGACTGCCAGGCGGACCACATCACCGAGCGTTCCGGCATAGCGGCCGGCAATCTCGCGCGAGAGCGCAAGCACCGCCGGGGTGAGAACTGCCTCGGGACTGACCACTCTTCGAAGGGATACGAGCGTCCCCTCGTGCTCGGCCGCCGCAGCCCGTTCGAGCACGAAACCGTCGACGTCCTGCCCGGCGAAGCGCACCTTCACCCGCGCTCCGGGCACCGCAAGGTCGGCCATGGAGGTGGGCACGAGGTACTCGAACGGCCGGTCCAGATGTGGCAGCCCCACGTCGACGAGGACGAGCGCCACCGGGTCGACCGCAGCAGCCTCCATCACCGGGGGCAGTACCCGCGAGCGCCCGCGCGGTGAAGCGACGGCACGAACGAGCGAGAGCTGTTCGCCCACCTGGTCGCTCACCTCGTTCGTCATGGCCCAAGGTCTACCCCATCCCGCCGACGGCCGTCACCCGCAACCCCTCCGCCGTATGCCGCACCGTGCGATTCGTCTGGCTCCCTCAGCCCCCGGTGGGGAAAAGAAGCCCGCAGTTGTGGCACTTCTCAGGGTAGAGACTTGGTGTGGATCTGAACCGGCGGCGACCGGTCTCACATCCGCGACGGGACAGGTCTACGAATGCCTCGCAGGAGAAGCACAACCAGGCGATGGAGGGTGATGATGCGCGAGCTGACATATCGCTTGGTAATCCGCGCGTTCCGGCTGCTCTTTGCGCTGCTGGGGCTCCGTATCGACATCCGGGGCGAGAAGCATTTCCCCCTCTCCGGGCCAGCTATCGTGGCATGCAACCACATCGGCTTCCTCGACTTCGCGTTCGTCGGCCTCGCCGCTGACCGCCGGGGTCGGCTGGTGCGGTTCATGGCTAAGCAGTCGACCTTTGACAGCTCACTCTCCGGACCGCTCATGAGGGCGATGCGACACATCCCCGTCGACCGGTCCAGCGGCGCGACCGCGGCACGCCAGGCCCGTGACGACCTGCGTCGCGGCGAGCTGGTAGGGATCTTCCCCGAGGCGACCATCAGCCGCGCGTGGACGCTGAAGCCTTTCAAGCGCGGCGCGTCGACGCTGGCGACGCGCGAGAAGGTGCCGATCATCCCGGTCGCGGTCTGGGGGGCGCACCGGATCCTGACCGTGGATGGCCGGTACAGCCTGCGCCGAGGAAGGGCCGTCACGATCCTGATCGGCGAGCCGATCAGCCCAGCCGGAGATACCCAGGGCACCAAACTCGCCGATGTCGCTGCCCAGGGCGCCACACTCGCTGACTTCGCTGCCATGGACGCCGAGCTGCGAAAGCGGATGCAGGGGCTGCTCGACCAGGCCCAGCGTGACTACCCGGACCAGCCGCGCAACGACAGGGACCGCTGGTGGCTGCCGCAGCATCGTGGCGGGAGCGCGCCAACCCCCGAGGTCGCCGCCGAGCTCGACGCCGCCGCCTTGTTGCCCTGAAACCACCGTTTGCCGACCATATCGACGACCATGTCGACGCCGATTCGGTGGTTTCGCCACGACAAGCGGGAGGTTGAAGGCGTCGAGCGACGAGCGGAGCTGGGCGTCAGCCGGAAACGGCAGCCCTCAGCTGCTCGATGCGGTCGGTGCGCTCCCAGGTGAAGCCGTTGTCGACACCGTCGGCGCTCAGTCGACCGAAGTGGCCGTAGGCGGCGGTCACTGCGTAGATCGGGCGCAGCAGGTCAAGGTCCTCGATGATCGCGGCCGGTCGCAGGTCGAACACCTTGGTGATCGCGTTCTGGATTTTGTCCGCCGCGACGGTCTCGGTGCCGAAGGTCTCGACGTACAGACCGACCGGCTGGGCCTTGCCGATGGCGTAGGCGACCTGGACCTCGCAACGACGGGCCAGGCCCGCGGCCACGATGTTCTTGGCCACCCAGCGCATGGCGTAGGCGCCCGAGCGGTCCACCTTGCTGGGGTCCTTGCCGGAGAATGCGCCGCCGCCATGTCGGGCCGTGCCGCCGTAGGTGTCGACGATGATCTTGCGGCCGGTCAGGCCGGCGTCACCCATCGGGCCGCCGATCTCGAAGCGGCCGGTCGGGTTGATCAGCATCCGGTAGCCGGAGAGATCCAGCTCGGTGCCCGAGGCTGCGAGCTCGTCCAGGACGGGCCTGATGACGTGGTGCTCGATGTCCGGCACGAGCAGCCGCTCGAGCGAGATGTCGGGCGCGTGTTGGGTCGACAGGACCACCGTGTCGAGCTTGACCGCCATCTCTCCGTCATAGGAGATGGTGACCTGCGTCTTGCCGTCGGGACGCAGATAGGCGATCTCGCCGGACTTGCGAACCGCCGAAAGACGCTCGGCGAGACGGTGGGCGATGTGGATCGGCAGCGGCATCAGCTCGGGAGTGTCCTCGCAGGCGTAGCCGAACATCAGGCCTTGGTCACCGGCACCCTGCTTGTCCATCGGGTCGACGCCGCCCGTCCGGTTCTCGAACGCCGTGTCGACGCCCTGGGCGATATCCGATGACTGCTGCCCGATCGAGATCGAAACGCCGCACGACTCGCCGTCGAAGCCCTTGGTGGACGAGTCGTAGCCGATCCGCAGCACCGTGTCGCGCACGATCCGCGGGATGTCCACATAACCTCTCGTGTCCACCTCACCCGCGACGTGGACCTGGCCGGTGGTCACCATCGTCTCCACGGCCACGCGGCTGGTCTTGTCTTCGCTGATCATCGCATCGAGGATCGCGTCGCTGATCTGGTCGCAGATCTTGTCGGGGTGACCCTCGGTCACGGATTCGGACGTGAAGAGACGTGCGGACACTGAGGTGCTCCTTTGTGCAGCGGCTGCTGACTGATGACTTCGCGAAAGGCTATCCCGAAGACAGGACATCCTGTATGACGCCCCACACCGTCGCGGCGATGGTGACCTTGGGTGCCGGGCCGGCTTGGGCCACGGCATCGACGCCGCGTCGCAGGATGTGGACGGTGTTGGTGTCCTGCCCGAAGGTCTTGTCCACGCCCACCTCGTTGACCACGAGCAGGTCGCAGCCCTTGCGCACGAACTTGTCTCGGGCAAGGTCGAGAACAGTGTGCTCCGCGTCGCCGGTCTCGGCCGCGAACCCAACGATCACCGGCGTCGTGGCTGAGCCCCTGGAAGCCACCAGCTCGGCCAGGACGTCGGGGTTGCGCACCAGCTCGATCACGGGCGCGGACAGGTCGCCATCGGCGGCCATGTCATCGTGGCTCTTCTTGATCTTGACGTCCGTGTAGTGCACCGGGCGGTAGTCGGCCACTGCAGCGGCCATCACGACGACGTCGGACCCTAGCGCCGCCTTGGCCACGGCCTCGCCGAGCTCGATCGCGGTCTGAACCGGCACCAACGTCACGCCTTCGGGGACCGGAAGTGCCACGTTGGCCGAGACCAGGATGACCTCCGCGCCGCGTGCGACAGCCACCGCGGCCAGCGCGTAGCCCTGCTTGCCCGAGGATCGGTTGCCCAGGAACCGGACCGGATCCAGCGGCTCCCGGGTGCCACCGGCGCTGATGACAACCCGTCGTCCGGCCAGCCCGCTGTGGGTCTCCGGGAACACGAGCTCGCGGCATACGGCAAAGATCGCCTCGGGCTCGGGCAGGCGACCCGGACCGGTGTCGGCACCGGTCAGTCGCCCCGAAGCCGGGTCGATCACATGCACGCCACGCGAACGCAGCGTGGCGACGTTGGCCACCGTGGCCGGGTGCTCCCACATCTCGGTGTGCATCGCCGGGGCGAGCACCACCGGACAACGGGCAGTCAGGAGGGTGGTGGTCAGCAGGTCGTCGGCAAGCCCGTGGGCCGCCTTGGCCAGCAGATCGGCGGTGGCAGGTGCGACGACGACGAGGTCGGCATGCTGGCCCAGGCGCACATGCGGCACCTCATGGGCGTCGGTCCAGACGTCGGCGGAGACGGGCTTGCCCGACAGCGCCGCCCAGGTGGGTGCGCCGACGAACTTCAGTGCCGCCGCAGTGGGAACGACCGTGACGTCATACCCGCCCTCGGTGAACAGGCGTAGCAACGAGCAGGCTTTGTAGGCAGCGATCCCGCCGCTGACCCCAAGAACCACCCGAATGCGCGTCACTGTGGACCAAGCCGGCTCAGCCGGCGGTGGGCTGCGAGGTCAGCAGACCCTCGTTGATCTCGCGCAGGGCGATGGACATCGGCTTCTCGTGGACCCTGGTCTCGACGAGCGGGCCGACGTACTCGAGCAGGCCCTCGGAAAGCTGGGAGTAGTACGCGTTGATCTGGCGCGCGCGCTTGGCCGAGTAGATAACCAGGGCGTACTTGGAGTCCGCCACCTTGAGCAGGTCGTCGATCGGCGGGTTCGTGATGCCCTCGGGGGCAGCCTGCGTTCCAGACACGGTCAAATCTCGATTCGTCGTTAATGGGCAGAGCGTTAATGGGTCGAGCGTCGTCAATAGATAGAGCGTCGGTGAGCACCTGAGTACAGCAACCAGCGGCGCGGAAAGTTCAGGCGCTCATCAATGATACGAGTTCTTCGCTGGCCCGCTGAACATTGTCGTTCAATATCGTCGCATCGAACTCCTTCTGCGCCTCCAGCTCGGCCCGCGCGGTCGTCAGCCGGACCACTCGTTCCTCCGCCGACTCGGTGCCTCGTCCGACCAGCCGACGCACCAGCTCGTCCCAGCTCGGCGGGGCCAGGAAGACGAACAGGGCGTCTGGCATCTGCTGCCGCACCTGGCGAGCACCCTGAAGGTCAATCTCCAGGAGCGCCCTGCGCCCGGCGGCAAGTGCCGCGAGAACCGGCCCGCGCGGTGTCCCGTACCTGGCCCGCCCGTGGACGACGGCCCACTCCAGAAACTCCCCAGCGTCGCGCATCCGGTCGAACTCCGCGTCGTTGACGAAGTGATAGTGCTTGCCGTCGATCTCACGCGGGCGTGGCTTGCGGGTGGTCATGGAGACCGAGAGCCAGACCTCGGGGAAGTTCTTCCGGACGTATGCCGCCACGGTCCCCTTCCCCACTGCAGTGGGGCCGGCCAGGACCACCAGCCGGCTTGTGGGCAATGACATGGCTCTGCCGGGTCAGGCGTGTTCGAAGAGCTCGATCAGGGCGGCAATCTGATTGGTGCCCAGGCCACGAACCCTGCGGGTGTCGGAGATGCCGACCTCGTCCATGATCTGGCGGGCACGAACACGCCCGACACCGGGCATCGACTCCAGCAACGCGGAGACCTTCATCTTGCCGACGATGTCACTCTTCTTGCCATCCGCAATGACCTCTGACAACAAGCCCTGTGCGTACTTGAGGCGGTTCTTGACTGCTGCCCGCTCACGCCGAGCAACGGCGGCCTTGGCCAGGGCGTCGGCACGCTGTTCGGGGGTCAGCTGGGGAAGAGCCACTGTCAGTCTCCTCATAGGGACGAGTCACGATGAACACATCGCAGGGCTGGGGCTGGTCTGGCCGCTGACAACGTGTGGCCCGAACCTAGCGAGTCGGGGCGCGACCATGCAACAGCGGTGCCCTCACGCGCGCAGAATGACGTACATCTGATCCGCCGTATGACGCGCCGCAGCCTTCAGCGCGGCACCGTCAGGCCCGGCACCCAGGATCTCGCGACTGCTGCTGGCCAGCACGTTGCCCAGAGCCGCGCCGAACACGCTGCGCAGGTCATCGGCGGTCGCGCCCTGAGCGCCGATGCCAGGCGCGAGCAGTGGTGCGTTGGCCGATTGCAGGTCGAGACCGAGCTTCTCCACCGCGTCCCCGACGGTGGCTCCGATGACCATGCCGACGCTGCCGAGCACGCCTTCAGCCGAGTCGGCCGCGTTCTGCCCAGTCACACCGTCCACGATGCTGCCGGCAACCGAGCGGCCAGCTGCGGCCCCCCGAGACATGATCGCGTGCTGAACCTGGGCACCCTCCGGGTTCGACGTCAAAGCAAGCACGAAGAGGCCTCTGCCGTTCTCACGGGCCAGATCCAGTGCCGGACGCAGGGACTCGAAGCCGAGGAACGGGCTGACGGTGATGGCGTCCGCACGCAGCGGGCTGTCCGGGGAGAGATAGGCGTGGGCGTACGCGGACATGGTCGAGCCGATGTCACCCCGCTTCACATCGAGCAGCGAAAGGGTGCCGGCTTCGCGCAGGCCGGCAAGCGTGCGCTCGAGCACTGCCACCCCCGCGGAACCGAAGCGCTCGAAGAACGCGGCCTGGGGCTTGACGACCGCCACCGTCCCGGCGAACGCCTCGACGCAGGTCATGGCAAACGTCTCAAGGCCCTGGACGGTCTCATCGAGGCCCCAGTGCGCCAACAGTCCCGGATGAGGGTCGATGCCGGCACAGAGTGGCCCACGCTCGTCCATGGCCGTTCGCAGCCTGGTTCCGAAGGACACGATCATCGCCTCGGGTCCAACCTCAGGTGCGCAATCCCCACGGCATCGCTGAACCGGGCAAATCCTTTGTCCTGCAAGGTCGCGGCCAGCTCACGTTTGACCCGCAGCGGCGCTGTGGGGTCATTGAAGGTCGCGGTTCCGACCTGTATGGCGCTCGCGCCGGCGGCGACCAGCTGCAAGGCGTCATCGCCGGTGCGAACTCCCCCGACGCCGATGATCGGCACGGTCGGCATCCGGCCTTCGCGCATCGCTGCGCTCACCTGCCAGATGGCTCGGACGGCCACCGGCCGGATGGCAGGCCCGGACAGCCCGCCTGTCACACCGGCCACCTGCGGACGCAGCAGGTCCGTGTCGATGACCATCCCGAGCAGGGTGTTGATCATCGTCAGCCCATCGGCACCTGCCTTCACGCAGGCACGGGCGATCTCGACGATGTCAGTCACGTCGGGGCTGAGCTTGGCGAAGATGGGCATGTCGCGCGGGAGCTTCTCGCGCACCAGGGCGATGACCTTGGCCGACGAGAGTGGGTCGCAGGCAAAGACGAGTCCCCGGTTCGCGACGTTGGGGCACGAGATGTTGACCTCAACGCCCACGACGGCATCGAACGCCGGGGAGCCGCGAAGGACCGAGGCCAGGTTGGCGTACTCGCCGGCGGTGTTCCCAGCGATGGATACGACCACCCGCGCCCCGACCAACTTGAGCCATGCCAGGTCATTCTCGACAAAGGCGGCGATCCCCGGTCCCTGTAGGCCGATCGAGTTGAGCATCCCGCTCGGCGTCTCGGCCATCCGTGGGGTGCCACGGCCCGAGCGAGGATCCGCCAGAACGGTCTTGGTGACAAACGCCCCAAGCTCGGTGATGTCGAAGAACCGGTGCAGCTCCTTGCCGTTCGCCGCGCATCCCGAAGCAGTCATCAGCGGGTTGGGCAGCCGCATTCCCGCCAGGTCGACACTCATGTCAATGGTGTCGCTCAGGCCTGTCGCGTCACTGAGGCCCACTTCTGCTCTTCCACGAGTCATCAGTGGCCCCCCATCGCGGCCGCGCCGTACGCGTCTTCGGGGACCCGGCCCCAGCCGGACTCAAAGGAGTCCCAGCGCACCCGGTCACCACGGAATACCGGCCCCTCGACGCAGGAACGCACCATCCGGGTCTGCCCGTCGTTGCCGATGACCGGCATCACACACGTCATGCAGACCCCGATGCCACAGGCCATCGACTCCTCGACGGCAACCTGGGCAACCACGCCCTCGGCGGCGGCCACCTCGGTCACGGACCTGAGCATCGCCATCGGCCCACAGCCATAGACGACCTCGGCCTGGCTGCGCTGGATGACCCCTGGCAGGACGTCGGAGACCCAGCCCTTGACACCCACCGATCCGTCGTCGGTGGTCACCGTGACCTCGTCTGCGGCTCGGCGTGCCTCGAGAACTCCGAAAAGCCGGTCCTCGGTGGCGGCACCCAGCACCATCTCGACGTGGCAACCACGCTCGCGCAACGCGGCTGCCAGCCAGAACAACGGCGCGCTGCCGTAGCCGCCGCCGACCAGGACACAGGCGACAGGCTCCTTGGGCAGCGGGAACGCCCGTCCGAGGGGGCCGATGATGTTGACCTCATCGTGCGCGCTGAGGCCGGTCAGCCACCTGGTGCCCGGCCCATGCGCGGCCACCACAACGTCGACGGTGCCGCCGTAGGTGCCACTCGGGCTCACCTTGTGGATCGAGAGACATCGGCGCAACAGGTTGGCCGATGTGTCGCCGCCGACCGCCACGGCAACGAACTGCCCGGGCCTGGCCAGCTCGGCCACGCCGGGTGCCACGAACGTCAGGTGGTGGTAAGCCCCGACCCGTCTGGTGGCGATCAGCTCACCCGTGACCTGAAGTGTTCGCTCGTGGCTTGCTCGCCCCTCCGAAGCTCCGCTCACGCCTGGTCGTCCGTCCTGGCGTAGAAGTCGAGGTCGCGGGCATGGTCCTGAAGCGACTTCACCCGGACCGTCTCGGTCAGCTGCGACTCGATTCCTTGCACAGCGGCACCAAGCTGTTGAACCGTCGTGATGATCGGCCGATCCATGCTCGTCGTCGCCGCGCGGATGGCGTAACCGTCAGCTCGCGCATCGCGTCCTGACGGTGTGTTGATGACCATGCCGACCTCGCCTGCCACGATGCGGTCGACGATCGTCGGCTCACCGTGGGGGCCCGGTCCCTCACTGTGCTTGCGCACGACCGAGGCATGAATTCCGTTGCGGCGTAGCACATCTGCGGTGCCCTTGGTGGCAATGAGCTCGAACCCGAGGTCAGCCAGACGTTTCATCGGGAAGATCATGGCGCGTTTGTCCCGGTTGGCCACGGAGACGAAGACCGTGCCCTTGCGGGGCAGGCCCGGTCCGAACCCGAGCTGGCTCTTGGCGAACGCCGCGCCGAAGTCCGAGGCAATACCCATGACCTCGCCGGTCGAGCGCATCTCGGGGCCGAGCAGGCTGTCGACCACGGTGCCTTCGTGGGTCCTGAACCGCTTGAACGGCAGCACTGCCTCCTTGACCGAGACGTGGGCATGGGATGGCATCAACCCGCCGTCGCCCTGCGGCGGCAGCATCCCCTCCGCGCGTAGCTGGGCAATGGTGGCGCCCAGCATCACCCGTGCTGCGGCCTTGGCCAGCGGCACGCCGGTCGCCTTGGCAACGAACGGGATGGTGCGGCTCGCGCGTGGGTTGGCCTCCAGGACGTAGAGAATGTCCTGGGCCAGGGCGAACTGCACGTTCATCAGGCCCCTGACCCCAATCCCCTTGGCAAGCTTGAGCGTTGAATCGCGGACCCT
>JAYSQH010000299.1:0-2962 GCA_043721655.1 Phycicoccus sp.
GTCGTAGTTCCCGTAGTTGGCGACCTCAACGGTCACATGCACGGTCGCGCCGGGCACGAGTATGACGGGCGCCGCGCCGACGCGGCGGTCGCGCTGGGCAGGCGCGCCGATCTGGTGCGCGTCGGTACCCGCAATGAACGACACGCCGGGGTAGCCGTCGAGGGTGCAGGTGAGGCGGCTCCGGTTCGTGAGCAGCAGCGCGATGTAGGAGGTGCCGGCGGCGCCCCGGCTCTGCCCGAGGCTCGCGCGGAGACCGGAGGAGACACAGCGGCCCGGCCGTTCGGGCGTTGCAGGCGTGGTGACCTGCGCCCCGGTAGTGGGAGCAGTGGCGGCCACGGTGGTGGGCGCGCCCGTGGTGCGGTTGGCGGAAGAGGAGCAGGCGGTCAACGTCAGGGCTAGCAGCAGAGCCAGGCCGAGCGCATGCGTGGTCTTCATGCCCCTCCAGACGTCGCGCCGGGAAGCGAACTTCCAGCCCTCTCAGTGTGACATCAGCCGGGGCGTCAGCCAGCGCCGACGCGCGGTCACCACAACGGCGATGATGACCGCACACCGGCCGTTGGTACCGCCCGTCGCGTCAGCGATCACCCAGCCGGTCTCGTCGACGGCGCAGCCGAGGCCGACGAGCAGATCGTTGTTCGGGACGAAGCGCGGACGTACGAAGACTGCTGCTCGGGGGATGGCCCGGACGTCGTCCAGCTCGACGCCGGAAGTGGTCGAGAGATGGACCCAGACGCTCCTCCACCTCGACGAGGTGCCCAACTTAGGATGCGTAAGCAAATAACCTGTACTTAGAGCGCGCGCAGATAGGCCGGTCAGGGGTCGGGTTGAGTGGGGTCGTCTCTGACCTGCTGGAGCGCGAGGGCTTCGAGTTCGGTGGTGAGTTCACGTAGTCGCCGGGAGTTGTCCAGCAGCGGGCGCAGGGCGTTGGCCTGGGCGGTGTCCAGGGTGCGGGTGACAGTTTTGTTGTCGACCTTGCGGGTCCAGGTCAGGTAGGGCCCGTGGAGCTGGGGTGGGTCGGCGTGGCAGCGGCAGCCGGTGTTGCCGCAGCGGGTCAAACGCTCGACCAGGCTGCCGGGTAGTGGTAGGCCCAGGGCCGCGATCTCGGTGGTGATCTTGGCTCGGCGGTGTTCGAGTGCCGCGGGCCCGACACGAGTTCCAGAAAAATACTATTTCCGATGGCAGCGGACAAGGGCCATTACCCGAGGCCACGAGACCGAGCTCCGCGACGCTCAGGCAGACGACGTGATGAGCATCGCGACCCACTGCGGGGCCGGGCGTGTCGCGTCTCAACGGAAGGAATGCCTTATTCAACAAGGGTTTTCGCAATCACCGGAGTCTTCTCGCGATGTGCCGTGACCCCTCTCGTTTGACTGATGAGCCGACAACGTGAAGCGTGGGAACGCAGGACGCGGCGAGCTGGCAGGTCGATCTGGGTTGCCAGGCCGCGCTCAAGGACCACCAGAAGATGAGGAGTACTTCATGCTGACCATGACCGAAAGCGCTGTAACCGAGATCCGCAACTTGACTGACCTGCCTGAGGCACCCGAAGGCGGTGGAGTGCGGATCGCCACCGACCCGGCTGCCGGTTCCCTGACGTTGAGCCTGGCCGCCACGCCTGCCGAGGATGACACGGTCCTCGATACCGACGGGGCGCGCTTGTTCCTGGACTCCAGCGCCACCGCGATGCTCGACGACAAGACCCTCGACGCCGTATCAGACCCGAGCGGACAGACTCAGTTCGCCATTGGCGAACAGCCAGCCTGAACACCGCCAACGGCCGGCAACGGGCTCTTCTCAGGGGCCCTACGGGTGAGGACCCCCCGATACTGCCGGCACACGCACCAAGACGGGCCGCCTCGCAGATGCGTGGACCCTCTCGCATCACTTCAAGTCGGGGGAAAACGCAGTCCCGGTTTCGATGTCGGCGACCAAGCGGCGGCGCCCATCTCCAGATGAGGATTCTTGGCCGCTTCGCTTGGCCGCCGTCGTCCTCCTTGGTGCGAACGGGCGCGACGCCCGGCACGTCCCGCTCGCGACTGATGGTGCCCCTGACTCTCGGTAGACACGATGAAGCACCCGAACGGGCGCTTCCTCATCTCCCGACACGGCGACTTGGTCCGGGTCGCCGAGACGGCGATGTCGACCACATGGCGTTGACCGCCGGTGGTGTCTATGTCATCGACGCGAAGCGCTACAAGAACGCCAAGGTCAGGGCCGCCGCAGCGGAGGTCTGTTCTCGCCGGTACGCGAGCAGCTCATCGTCAATGGGCGCGACCGGTCCAAGCTGTTGGACTCGGTCATGCGCCAGGCGGCGGCCGTCCGCGTCGCCCTGAGCACGTTTCAGGACACCGGGGGGACTGGGGGCGGACTTACCCGTCGTCTCGGTCTTGTGCTTTGACGGCGCGGATCTTCCGTTGTTCGGCACGCCTCGGATCGGCGGGGTTCCGCTGCTCGGGGCCGAAGGCACCGCCAAACTTCTGCGTGCGGCGACCGGATCCTTCGATGAGGGCACGCTGGCCGCTCTCCATCGACACCTCGCTCAAGCAATGCCGACGGCCTGAAGCGAGATCCCCGGTCTTCTTGGAGCGTCGCCTGAGTGTCGCCGAGTCGGGCAGCGTTGAAGACGACCTACGCCTTGTCCTCATCCTCCCCGACGGACTCCGCGAGGATCGCTTCGCACGCGGCCCGCAAGCGTTCGACGGGCGCACCGATGGTGGCGCGAACGATCTGGGGGTCGAGCTTGTAGTAGTGATGGCCGATCAGGTCACGCAGGCGCGCGATGTCGGACCAAGGAACATCTGGGTGGCGCTGACGCAGACCGCGCGACAAGGCCTTGACGGCCTCCCCGATCGTGAAGACGCGACGCTGGACGGCATCCAGGGCCACCTTCGCGACATCGGGATCGCCCGGGTAGCGCCGCACGGTCGCCTCGGCGCGGTCGATCAACTCGATGCACTCCAAG
>JAYSQH010000300.1:0-1981 GCA_043721655.1 Phycicoccus sp.
GCGACGTCGAGGAGCGTCACTGCGACGGCTGGCTCGGCCTTACGCGCCATGGCTTGCCTTCCCGGACTCCTGGCACCGGAAGCTGACCGGTATCCCGCATTCGAACCCTATGTGAACGACTGGACACCGACCGGTCGAATCATGTGAGACTTGACTAATGTTTGGATCCGCAAAGCGCACCCTGACCGCCCCTGACGACGCCTTGCCCGGACGGAGCACCCCCCTGCCGGGCATCCCCGACCGCCACGTGGTGCTGGGCACCTCGATGCATGGTCCCTGGCCATCCGGCACCGAGGTCCTGTATGTCGCGATGGGCTGTTTCTGGGGTGCCGAGCGCATCTTCTGGAAGCTCCCCGGCGTGGTGACGACCGCGGTCGGCTACATGGGCGGCTACACCCCCAACGCGACATACGAAGAGGTGTGCAGTAGCCGCACCGGGCACACCGAGGCGGTGCTGATTGTGTATGACGCGTCGCTCACCACCCCCGAGCTTCTGCTCAAAGAGTTCTGGGAGAACCACGACCCGACGCAGGGCTTCCGCCAAGGCAACGACCGCGGCACCCAGTACCGCAGCGCGATCTACTGGACCACCTCGGGGCAGGAGGCGGCGGCAACGGCAACACGTGACGCGTTCCAGGGTGTGTTGCGGCAGAACGGTTTTGGTGACATCACCACAGAGGTCCGGTCCGCCGATGCCGCCGGCAGCTTCTACTACGCCGAGGACTACCACCAGCAGTACCTCCACAAGAACCCCGGCGGCTACTGCAACCATGGGCCGAACGGCATGACCTGCCCGGTCGGCCTGGTTCGCCAGGACCAGGCGCCGGCCCAGACGGACGTCCTCCCGCCGAACTAGGCCGGATCACCGATGGCAGGCTGGTCCTCGATGAGCCAAGCCTTCGACTTCGCGCTCCTGCGACGCTTTCCCGACCTCGAGGCAGACAACCTCGTGGCCGTCGACGCGACCGACCGGCTCGTCCTGGCCGAGGCCGGTGCTGCCATCGAGACAGCCGGCGCCGGCCGGGTCGTCGTGGTCGGAGACCGCTATGGCGCGATGACGCTCGGGGCGATCGCACTGCACGGTGCCGGCGACGTCCGAGTGCATCAGGACCCCATCACCGGCGAGCAAGCCTTGAGAAACAACGCCATTCGAGCGGAACTCGGCGCGACTCGGTTCGGGCTGCCCGACGGGTTTCGGCATCTGCCCATGGCACCAGAGCTCTTCGCCGGGGCCTCGGTTGTCATCGGTCAGCTCCCCAAACATCTCGACGCACTGCGCGAGATCGCCCAGCTGGCAGCTGTCCATGCAGACGCCGAGATCACCATGTTCCTCGGCGGCCGCGTCAAGCACATGACGCGCACGATGAACGATGTGCTCAGCGAGTGCTTCACCGACGTACGGGCATCGCTAGCGCAGCAGAAGTCCCGCGTCCTGATGGCCAGCGGCCCTCGGCCGGCCGAGGCGCTCGGCGCGACGGCATACCCGATGCGACAGCACCATCTCGACCTCGACCTGTGGGTCTGTGCCCATGGTGGCGCCTTCGGGGGGACAAAAGTCGACATGGGAACTCGTTTCCTCCTGGGCTATCTCGACCGGATGCGCCCGACTGCTGCGACAGCCGTGGACCTCGGTTGTGGCAGCGGAGCCCTGGCCGCGGCGCTGGCCCGGGATCGCCCGACCCTGCACGTGCTCGCCACCGACCAGTCGTCGGCCGCAGTGTCATCGGCGGCTGCCACCGCGGCGGCCAACGGGTTGACCGAACGCGTGCGGGTCCTGCGTGACGCCGCGATGTCGACCCTGCCAGATGCCAGCGTCGACCTGATCGTGTGCAACCCGCCGTTTCACATCGGCACCTCGGTGCACGCCGGGGCGGCCCTGGGTCTGTTTGGCGCCGCCGGGCGCGTTCTCGCTCCTGGCGGCGAGCTGTGGACCGTGTTCAACTCGCATCTCGCCTATAACAAAGCGCTGACCCGTGCGGTC
>JAYSQH010000301.1:0-1558 GCA_043721655.1 Phycicoccus sp.
GAGCGCTATCTGAGCGGGCTCGTGGCGGGCTATGCCATCGCCGCCGTGGTGGGGCTGGTTCTGTGCCTGCGAGGCGGTCGCCCTGCGCGTGAGCCCGGCGACACCCGCGCGGCGCTGCGGCTCGGGCTGCCCGTCATACCGCACCTGGTGGCTCTCTTCCTGGCCAACGGCGCGCTCGTGTTCCTTGCCGGTCAGCTGTACGACATCGCGAGCGGCGGCCGGATCTATCTGGCGTTGCTGGTGGGCAGCTCGCCCGCGGTCATCACCTCGGCCCTGAACAACTCGTGGGCGCCCATCATCTACCGCGCTCCGGAGCATGAGCGCGGGGCGGTCCTGGCGCACACCGCCCGCGACATCGCGACCCTGACCGCCCTGATCGCCGGCGGGGTCGCGCTCCTCTCGCCGTGGCTGATGCGTCTGGTGGCGGATGCCAGCTTCGAACCGCTCGAGCTGGTGCCCGCAGTGGCGATCGTCGCCTTCGGGTGCGTGCTGTCGGTCGCCTATCTGGCCAACGTGCACCTCGTCTTCTCAGCCGGTCGCTCACTGGGCCTGTCCGTGATCACCCCGCTCAGCCTCGTGATCGGCCTAGCCGTGGCCCTCCTGGCCGGGCGCCAGAACCTGGTGCTCGTCGCCGTCGGCTTCCCGATGACCTACGCCTCACTGGCCGTCTTCACCGCATGGCTCCGCCGGTACGTCCACGCCGAGCGCTGGAGCGAAACCACCCTGTTGCCGCCGACCGGGCTCGGGCTCGCACTCTGCGTCCTCGGTGGGGCACTGCCCACATCCGGGGCCGTGGCGCTGGTCCGGGTCGCCGTGGCCGCGCTCGCCGGCGTCGGGACGATCATGCTGGCCCGCCGCGTCCTACAGTGATCCGCATGACTTCCACGACACCGGCCGGCCGGACCCCCCAAGAGCAGCTGTGGGCCGGCGAGTTCGGCAACGACTACATCGCCCGCAACCGCGACGGGGCGCTGCTGAGCAACAACCGCGCACTGTTCGAGAAGATCCTGTCGCACACGCAGGATGTGACCTCGGCGATCGAGCTCGGGTCCAACATCGGCAACAACCTGCGCGCCCTGCGCGAGCTGCTGCCCGCGGCCGAGCTGCACTCGGTCGAGATCAACGCCCAGGCCGCCGCAGAGATCCAGGCATGGGGTGGTGCCACCGTGGAGGTCGCGTCCCTGATGGACTTCGAGCCGACGCGGCAATGGGACCTGTCGTTCACCAAGGGCGTGCTGATCCACCTGCCCCCCGAGTCGCTGCCGGACGTCTACGACAAGCTCGTGACCGCCTCCTCGCGCTACGTCATGGTCTGCGAGTACTACAACCCCAGCCCGGTCGAGGTGTCCTACCGCGGCCACCAGCACGCACTGTTCAAGCGCGACTTCGCCGGCGAGATCCTGGACGCCCACCCCGAGCTGCGGCTGGTCGACTACGGGTTCACCTACCACCGTGATCTGCAGCACCCGCTCGATGACTCGACCTGGTTCCTGATGGAGAAGACTGGTTCCTGACGGAGGATCGGGCGCCCCCTCGGGGCTAACGTTGACACGTGGAC
>JAYSQH010000302.1:0-2896 GCA_043721655.1 Phycicoccus sp.
ACGCCCGCGACATCGGCGAAGGTGACCTTGGGAGTGTCCTTGGTGGCGAGCTTGGCCTTGCTCTTGCCGAACTGCATGACCTTGGAACCGCCGCCCTGCATCTGACCCATCAGGAACCAGAAGAGGCCCAGCACGATGATCAGCGGGATGATCGTGGCCAGGAGGCTGAATACCCAGTTCTGCTGGGGCGGGTCATCGGTGTAGCCCTTGGGCGGCATGTGCGTCTTGACGGCCAGCACCAGGCTGTCGCCGCGCTGGGTGACATAGAAGGCCTGGACCTTGGTGGCCCCCTTGACCTTGTCACCGTCGGAGTACGGCTGGCCGGCCTTGAGCGTGAGGTCGATCCGGTCATCGCCGACGAACTTGGCTGAGTCCACGGCGCCGTCGTTGATCAGCTTCTCTGCGGCGTAGGTGTCGATGCGGGTGAACGCGTTGGCATCACCAACGGAGAGCCAGAGAACGCCGATGCCGAAGATGAGCACGACCCAGACGACAGGGGTGCGAAGGATGCGCTTGAAGTTCATGTATCTGCGAGGCTTGACGCCCCGTCCCTCCTGCTCGCTGTGCCAGGTCAACCGCGAGGTGCGCCCTGCGGTAATCGTCCTCAATAACGGTACACCGCACGGCCGCAGCCGCAGTCTCGTCAGTCAAACGCGTGACATGGTGCTGGTGTTCCAGGAGCTCAGGAGTACACGTGCGGCGCCAAGGTGCCGACATCACGCAGGTTGCGATACTTCTCGGCGTAGTCCAGTCCGTAGCCGACGACGAACTCGTTCGGGATGTCAAAGCCCACGTACTTGACGTCGACCTGGACCTTGGCGGCGCCAGGCTTGCGCAGCAGGGTCAGGATCTCCACCGACGCGGCCGACCGTGACTCGAGGTTGGACCTGATCCAGCTCAGCGTCAGCCCCGAGTCGACGATGTCCTCGACGATCAGCACGTGCCGATCGGTGATGTCGGTGTCGAGGTCCTTCAGGATGCGGACGACGCCGGAGCTCTTGGTGCCCGAGCCGTAGGACGAGATCGCCATCCAGTCCATCGGGGCGGTGCCCGGCAGGGCGCGCATGAAGTCGGACATCACCATCACCGCCCCCTTGAGGACGCCCACCAGCAACAGGTCCTTGCCCTCATAGTCATGCCAGACCTTGACGGCGAGCTCACCGAGCCTGACCCGGATCTGCTCCTCGGTGACCAGCACGCGTTCGAGGTCGGCTCCCATATGGGCTGCGTCCATGGCATCTCCTTGACATCTGTTCGGGTGGCCAGTTTGTTCGAGTGACCAGTCTGGTCGAGTCGCCAGTCTGGTCGGGTTGCCTATTCAACCTGACGAGTGGCAGCCACCGACACGCGACCATCGCTGCGGCGGCCTTGGACATGACCCGGCAGATCGACCGGACCCTGACCCCGCCAGCCGGTCACCAGCCGGTCGAGGGCATCGACATGCGTGGCGACCAACGCGCCCGGCGGACACCCTGCCTCGATCGCGAGAAGGCGCAGGACACGTGTGCGGATGGCCCGAGGCATCGTCATGAGCACGGTCGCCTCGGCCGGTCCCTGCCCGATCTCGTCACGTGCCCGGGCTGCGAGATCGTCGAGGGCATCGGCGTCCTCGCGCAGCAGATCAGCCGAACGGGCAAGCGCCGCAACGGCTCCCGGCCCGAGCTCGGTCTCCAACAGGGGCAGCAGGGCGCGTGCCCGAACCCTCCCGTATGCCGGATCGCTGTTGTGCGGGTCCACCCACGCCGTGAGGCCGGCAGCTTTGCAGGCCGCCGTGGTGATGGCCCTGGGCACACCGAGAAGTGGACGGGCGTACGGCCCGCGGCGGGCCGGCATACCGGAGAGGGATCGCGCCCCAGAGCCGCGGGCAAGTCCGAGCAGGACCTGTTCGGCCTGGTCGTCGCGGGTGTGACCGAGCATGACCACCGCCGCGCCCAGCCGTTCGGCGACCTCTTCGAAGGCCGCGTATCGCGCATCCCTCGCCTGTCCCTCGGGGCCGCCGCCTTCGGATGCAACCTGGACCGTCACGACCTCGACGGGATCCAGGCCAAGGCGTCGGCACTGCTCTGCACCGTGGTCGGCCACCGCAGGCGAGCCCTCTTGCAGGCCATGGTCGACGATCACGGCGCCGGCGTTCAGACCGGTTCGCGGCGCCTCGAAGGCGACGGCTGCCGCGAGCGCAAGTGAGTCCGCGCCGCCGCTGCAGGCGACGAGCACCAGGCCACCTGGCTTGATCCGCGCGAGCTCTCGGCGCACGGCAACCCGCGTGGCAGCGACGGCGGGATGCGGTCCGGTCACCTGGGGTCGCCGATCATCCGTGGACGCGTTGGACCCAGACCGCGGGGCTCGCGATCTCATCGGGCAGCGGCAGGGTCTCGGGCGAGGTCCATACCGCGTTGAAACCGTCGGTGCCAACCGTCTCGGTGACGGCACGGACAAACACCGCCCCGTCGCGATACTGGCGCATCTTGGCCTCGAGCCCGAGCAGCCGGCGCAGGATCTTGTCGACACCGCCGACGCCCTCGCGTCGTTGCTGGAACCTGCCCCGGATGTGCTCGACGCTCGGCACGATGGCGGGGCCGACATCGTCCATGACGACATCGGCGTGCCCCTCGAGCAGCGACATGATCGCGGTGACCTTGGCGATCTCGGCGCGTTGCGCAGGAGTGGTGAAGATGTCAGTGAGGCCGTTGCCGCCGCTCCTGAGGGCGTCGGGCAGGTTCTGGGCGATCTGCAGGATCTTCTCGCCGAGGTGCTCGGGGTCGGGGCTGAGGTCCAACGAGAGCTGGCGGGCCGAGTCGATTACGTGTTGGCGCAGCCACGGCACGGCGGTGAACTGAACGCGGTGCGTCTCCTCGTGCAGGCAGACCCAGAGTCGGAAGTCCGCGGGGTCGACGCC
>JAYSQH010000303.1:0-4058 GCA_043721655.1 Phycicoccus sp.
GATCATCAGCGTCAAGCCCCACCATTGAGGGCTTGCGTGCCCTTGTCCGAGTATCTGCAGATCGATCCGGATGATGCCGTAGATGCCCATGTTGACCATCGCCGCGCTCATCAGCGCGGACACCGGGCTGGGTGCCTCGGGATGCGCCTTGGGCAACCACGCGTGCAAGGGGAGCAAGCCAGCCTTCGAGCCGAATCCCAACACTGTCAACAGGAATACTGCGTTGCGAGTGCCGGACGAGAGGTGATCCGAGTTTGCTGCGATGGTCGCGAACGAGTCTCCTGCTCCGGCTGTTGACAGCACCACGAGAGCGACGAGGATGGCGACAAACCCAAGCTGGGTCATGACCGCGTAGAAGAGCCCGGCACACCTGACCTCTTCACGCTGGTGCTCGGAGAGGACCAGGACCAGTGAGGCCGCGGCCATCAGCTCCCAGGCCAGCAGAAACGTGGTCACAGATCCGGCCGCGGGCACGAGGAGCAAGCCCGCGACGAACAGCGGAAGCGTGATCAACGGAAAACGACCCCAGTGTTCACGTTTCGAGTAACCGATTGCATAGATGCCCACCGCAATCGCGACCGCACCAGTGGCCGCGATGAAGATGCCACCAAGCGGATCGAGGTCGAGGCGGACGCCGACCAGGGGAACCAGCCAGTCGATCTGCAGATGACGTGGCTGGCCGAAGATGACGCTGAGGCCGAGGGCCAGGCCAATCGCTCCCAGGACGGCTGTGAGGCCTCCGGACAGTGTGGGTCCGCCGGTCCATCGATTCGCGGCGGGGGGACCCTCACCCAGCGCCGGAGCCGCGTGTGAGGCCGAGATGGTCGTGGTCACCGGCCGGTCACGCTGCGCAGCGCGGTGATGATCTGCTGGGGGGTGGGCGGACAGCCGGGGACTTCTACATCCACCGGCACCACGTCGCCGACCGTGCCGGCGACGCCGTAACCTTTGCTGAACACGCCACCGTTGCACGCGCAGTCGCCAACAGCGATGACGACCCGGGGCTCCGGAACCGCGTTGAAGGTGTTGAGCAGCGGCTGGCGCATGTTGTGGGTCACGACTCCGGTCGCGAGCAGTCCGTCGGCGTGGCGAGGCGAGGCGACAAGTCGTGCGCCGAAGCGCTCCGCGTCATAGACCGGCGAGAAGGCGCCAGTGATCTCGAGCTCGCAACCGTTACAGGAGCCAGAATCCACATGCCGTAGCTGCAGTGATCCAGTGACACCGGTGGGGGGTGCGATGGCGGACTCGGGGGCATCCTGCGCGGGTTCGACCATTCGACCGACGCGAGCGATCTTGCCGATCCAGCTCATCAGTGGCCCGCTCGTGCCGCGGCGCGAGCGCTGGCTTGGAGGTCCTTCAGGAGACCCATCTGGTCAGTGAGCAGTCCGGTCAGGACCTTCCGAGCGATCCGGAGCAGCTCGGCCATGTCATCAGAGGCAATCGAGTAGATGACACTGTTCCCCTGTTTGCGGGCGGTCACCATGCCGGCCTTGCGCAGTACGGCGAGCTGCTGGGACAAGTGTGAGGACTCCAGTCCAATCTCTGGCAGCAGCTCGGTCACCGAGTGTTCGCGATCTGCCAGCAGCTCAAGAATCCGGATCCGTGCAGGGTGCCCGAGCGTCTTGAAGAACTCAGCCTTCAGCGTGTAGATCGGCTCTGACATCGCGCGGTGCCCTTCCATGAATCGATGTTGATACATGTACTTGATGAAATCATCATATAAGTATTTTGTGAAGGACTTGCCACGGTACTGGAGCGCGGGTGCCTGACTCGTTACCTTGTGGTGATGGCGAACCAGGGAAGCAAGGCGCCTGCAGCCGAGAAGTCCCCGGCAGTAGAGCTGGAGGTCGGCGACCGCCTGGTGCGGATCTCCAACCCCGACCGGGTCTATTTCCCGGCCCGGGGTGAGACCAAGCTGGACCTGGCCCGCTACTACCTGAGCGTCGGGGATGGCATCGTCCGCGCGCTGCGCGAGCGACCCTGCATGATGCATCGATTCCCCTCGGGCGTCAGCGGCGATAAGGTCCATCAGAAGCGGCTGCCGAGCGGTGCCCCGCCCTGGCTCGAGGCGGTCCGGGTGAGCTTCCCTCGATACAACCGGCATGCCGATGAGCTGTGCGTCACCGAGTTGGCCAGTGTCATCTGGGCCGTGCAGATGTCCACGGTTGAGTTCCACCCCTGGAACTCTCGGCGCTCGGACACTGAACGGCCGGACGAGTGGCGAATCGACCTGGATCCCATGCCGGAGTGTGGTTTTGACACGGTACGCCGCGTTGCCAACGTTGCTCATGAGGTACTCAATGAGCTGGGTGCCGTGGGTTGGCCGAAGACCTCGGGCGGGTCGGGTCTGCACATCTACGTTCGGATCGAGCCGCGATGGGGATTCGCCGATGTACGCCGGGCTGCGCTCGCCTTCGCCCGAGAGGCGGAGCGGCGGGCGCCGCAGGACGTGACGACTACCTGGTGGCGAAAGGACCGCGATCCGCGGGCGGTGTTCGTCGACTACAACCAGAACGCACGGGACCACACGATCGCTAGCGCCTACTCGGTGCGGGGTGTGCCCGAGGCCACGGTGTCGACCCCAATCACCTGGGACGAGGTCAGGACGGTCATGCCGCAGGACTGCACCATCGCGACCGTGCCTCGACGGTATGCCGAGCTGGGTGACCTGCATGCCGGAATCGATGACACGGTGTTCTCGCTGGACACCCTGCTGGACTGGGCCGATCGCGACGAGCGGGACGAGGGGACGGCCCTGTCAACCTGATGGCGGGTATGTGTCTGCTTGATCCTGCGGTGTGCCCAGCAGGGGGGATGGCGAGAACGGGAATTGCGGCGCAGACTGTTGGGATTCAATAGTCCCGGACGTTCGGGAGGACGCCATGACGGCCCCCACAGACACCGTGCCGGATCTGGTGCCGGTCCTGTCCCGCGGCAAGCATCGCAACCCGCGCCGAGGCTCCTGTTTCATGGAGATGGCCTCATTTCTGGCCGGCGAGCGTTGGAGTGATCACCCGACCTGCACGCACCCGCTTCTTGCGCAACTGGCCCGGCTGGTCAACGACAGCGTGGGGGATTCTCTGCGGCCCCGGCTCATACCGTTGATCCCGTCTGTCATCGGCCTGGCCAGTGACGACGTCCGCGTCGACGCGACAATTGCCCTTCGCGCGGCGTTGGCGGCCCTCCCGATCGCCGCGGAAGGACGCCAGCATGCCCTGGCCACCGCCGTCCTCGGGTGTGAGCGTGTTCTGGCCGACCTCGACGGTCGCGAGCCTTACTCCTTGAGCGCGCAGACCCGCGAGGCGCTGGATCAAGTTCCCCGGGCTGCTGCATGGGCTCGGTCGTTCTCAGGGGGGTTCCGCGTATCGCGTAAAACCTTCCGCAAGCAGACAGCGCCACACATCCTGAGCGTCGCCGTCGAGAGCATTTCCCAGGCATGCGCACCTGATGTCGAGGAACTACTCGTCGACCTACTTGGCGCCACCATTGCAGACTGCCAAGCATTGATCTACCCGGACGTGGAGAGGTACCCGGTGAGGCCCACGGACAGTGTCTCGGCTGTGAGGTCCTCAGACGTCGCACACGCCTAGGGCTCTCCTCTGGTCCGCACACGCCTTCGGTGTCAGCCGATCGTGTCGGCGCCGTTCTTCTCCAGCTGGCTCAGCTGGCCCTCGAAGTAGGACTTCAGATGGGCTCGGTTTTCACGATTCGAGGTTCGCAGCTCTTCGAGCTCTTTCTGTAGCACACCACGCTCGCCATCGAGCTTCTGGAGCACCTCGGTCCTCTTCTGCCGGGCATCGACGAGGATTCCGGCGGAACGCTCGCGCGCCTCGGAGATGATGCGTTCGCGCTCGGTGGTGGCTTTGGCGATCAGCGAGTCGGCCTCAGCGACCAGCACGTCGTGCCTGGTCTGGCCGGTGGACACGAACTCGTCATGCAGCTTCTGGGCGAGCGCCAACACGCCGACGGCCGAGTCCAGGCCTTCTGGGGCAGCACCATCGACCTCGTCCGTGCCTGGCTCCTCGTCGCCGACGGCGAACACGGACCTGGCGATCTCC
>JAYSQH010000304.1:0-4665 GCA_043721655.1 Phycicoccus sp.
TCCCGGCCGGACAGGTGCGGGAGCAGGCCCGGTCCCTCGATGAACGACCCGATCCGCGACAGCACCGGGGCGCCGGCCTCGACCAGCTCGCCGAACACGTGAACGGTTCCCGAGGTCGGCCGGATCAGGCCCATCAGGACCCGCAAGGCCGTGGTCTTGCCGGCACCGTTGGGGCCCAACAGCCCGACGACCTGTCCTCGCTCGACGCGGAAGCTCACCCCGTCCACGGCTCGATACCCGTCGCCGTAGTCCTTGACCAGGGCCTCGATCGTCACGGGCACACGCGACATGTCGGCGTGCACGGTTCGACGACGGCGGCGACCGCGCCGCCACGTCGCAACCCGAGCACCCAGGATCAGGATCGCCATCGCGGCCAGGCCTGCAGCTAGCCAGATCCACGGCTGACCGGAACGCACGAACCGTCCGTCGATGGTGGCCACTTCGATGCTGGCGCCGGACAAGGCGATCGTGTAGCTGCGCGGTGAGCTCGGCAGCTGGTAAGCCAAGTCCGTCGTCGCCACCTGCAGGACCAGGCGATCGCCGGCGGGCAGGTTTCTCACCACGCCGGGAAGTGTGACAGTCACCGACCGCGCGATCCCGGGAGTGAGCCCGGTGAGATGGATCGGAGCCACCAGCCCCGCCGGCAAGGTGTCCGTCCCGTCCGCGGCCAGGTGATGCGCGGAGGCGAAGAGGGTCGCGTCCGTGGCACCCTGCACCGTCACCTCCAGCGTGACCGTGGAGGACCCTGCCACCAGCAGGTTGGCCGACAGCGGCTGCGAGGAAAAGATGGCAACCTGGCCAGGGATCGCAGTCAGGCTCCGCGAGCCGGACAGCGTGGCTGCGCTGCTGAGCAGGCTTCCCAGACCGGGCACGGAGCTGACCGCAGAGGGGCTTCCGCCGGCTGGCGCGTAGATCGTCTGGCGCGGGCCGATGACAGCCACCTCCTGGGTCCGGCCGCTGGTGTATCCGCGATCGACCTGCAGGCTCTGCGACACGGTTCGTCCGGTGGCTGAGGAGATCCCCGAACCGGGCACCGTGACGTCGAACGAGGCGTCGGCCCGCCCGCGCTGCAGCAGAACCGGGTCGAACCATCCCTGCAGGTACTGCACCAGATCGGATGTCGAGGTCCCGCCGTCATGCCCTCCGGAGCGCCAGATCACCTTGACCGGTGTGCCGTTGGCGGCGATCCCCCTGGCGTTCGCGTCCGCCTGCGCCAGAGGGAAGAGTGAGTCCTCTTCACCCTGGCTGAGCAGGGTTGGAGCGCTGATCCGGTTCAACACGCCCGCGGGGCTGGAGGCCTTCAGCAGCGACAGAATCGACACGTCAGGCGTGCCGGTTTCCGCGGCCTGCTGGTAGGCAGCGCACAGGTCTGGGGCGAATCGCCCGCAGGCCCCGCCGATTCTTCCAACGGCGGAGGTGAACAGCTGGCCCGCCCACAGCTTCTTGAACACGCCCGGCTGCCCGCCGGCAGCGTTCGGGAAAAGCGCCTGCGACAGGTCGTTCCAGGTGATGTCCGCGCCCACCGCGTCAACGCGCTTGTCGTCGGCGCCCAGAAGCAATGCCAGTCCACCACCGTAGGAGGACCCGGCGACCCCGACGCGGGGATCCCCGGGAGCGTCCTTGCGCACTTCGGGCATCGTCGCAAGGAACGAGACAAGTCTGCTGGCGTCGGCAACCTCGAACGCCGGTGCGTCCAGGTGGATGAGCCCACCTGATCGACCGAAACCCCGTGCCGTGTAAGCCATTACGACGTATCCATGCGCGGCCAGTGAGCGGGCCTCGGAGTCCAGATCGGTCTTCGACCCGCCGAATCCGTGCGCCAGCAGGATCGCCGGTGCTGGCGTCGAGGCCGGGAGGTAGAGGGTCACGTCCAGCCCCACAGGGGCACCCGCCTCAGGGGTGCCCGCGACGAACCGTGAGCTGGTGGCGATGGGGGGACTCGAACTCACCACAGCCGCGATGATCGCGACCGTGACGATGACCAACCCGGTCGCTGCTGCGGCCAACCAGCGGCCCCTCCTGCGACGAGGGCCGTTCGAAGACAGCGACTTCACCCGTGCGACTATACCGATCCGATCGGATGGAGGTCGGCTGATCCAGGACCGGATCCGCGGCGGCCGCGATCCCGAGGGGTCAGCCCAGCGGCTCGAACTCGGCGGTGAAGTGACGCAAGGCCGGCGGCTCGTCCACGATCCGGTAGCCCCTCAGGTCAGCCGCGTGTCGCGCGACGTGTTCGCAGACCTCGATGACGTAGTCGATGTGGCTCTGCGTGTAGGTCCGGCGCGGGATGGCCAGCCGCACCAGGTCGAGGGCTGCAGGCACCTCCGAGCCATCAGGCTGGCGGCCGAACATGACCGTGCCGATCTCGACGCTGCGCACCCCGCCGGCCTCGTACAGGGCGACCGCGAGCGCCTCGCCGGGGTACTGCAGTGGCGGGATGTGGGGGAGCAGGGCCCGGGCATCGAGGTAGACGGCGTGCCCGCCGATCGGCGTGAGGACCGGTACGCCGGCCTTGACCAGCGCGTCACCGAGGTAGCCGGTCGAGCGGATCCGGTAGCGCAGGTAGTCATGGCTGACAGCCTCTTTGAGCCCTTGGGCCAGAGCCTCGAGGTCACGGCCGGCCAGCCCGCCATAGGTCGGGAATCCCTCGGTCAGGATCAGCACGTTGCGGCAGTCCCGCGCCAGGTCGTCGTCGTTCATGGCGAGCCATCCGCCGATGTTGCCCATCGGGTCCTTCTTGGCGCTCATCGTCATACCGTCGGCCAAAGAGGCCATCTCACGGACGATGTCGGCCACGTCGCGGTCGCCGTGCCCGGGCTCGCGCTCGTGGATGAACCAGGCGTTTTCGGCGAAGCGGCAGGCGTCCAGGAAGAGCAGCTTGCCGTACTTGTCGCAGACCTCACGGACCGCGTGCAGGTTGGCCATCGAAACCGGCTGACCACCCCCGCTGTTGTTGGTGATCGTGATGAACACGACCGGGACGTCGTCGGCGCGCTCGCGCAGCAGCGCGTCCAGCGCCTCGATGTCCATGTTGCCCTTGAACGGGTGGACGGCCTGCGGGTCGCGGCCCTCGGCGATGACCAGGTCGACGGCGGTCGCGCCTGAGGCCTCGACGTTGGCGCGTGTGGTGTCGAAGTGGGTGTTGTTCGGGACGATCTTGCCGGGGCCCCCGAGGACGCTGAAGATGATCTTCTCGGCGGCCCGGCCCTGGTGGGTGGGGAGCACGTGCTCGAACGGGAACAGCTCACGGACGGCATCGCGGAACAGGAAGAAGGAGGGCGACCCGGCATACGACTCATCGCCGTGCTGTATGGCGGCCCACTGGTCGCGGCTCATCGCGCCGGTGCCCGAGTCGGTGAGCAGGTCGATCAGGACGTCCTGGGCGTTCACCTTGAACAAGTTGTAGCCGGCAGCGGCAATCGCAGTCCTGCGCTGCTCCGGTGTGGTCATCCGCAGCGGTTCGACGGAGTGGATCCGGAAGGGCTCGATGATGGTTTTGTAGGTGGGTGCTTCCATGCCCAGAAGTATGTCCGAGCGCCCATGACGACCGATGGCCGGCTGCCCTTCGACGAGATCCACGTGGCCATGGATGCAACCGCTGGGGCTTGCGGCGCGTCTCAGTGGATGTGTTGATACGTGACGTGATGGCGGCACTTGCTGCTGCCGTTGTCCTGACCGGGTGCGGTGGCGGCGATGAAGCGGGATCAGCTGTGGTCGTCGCCGGTCAGGTGCTGTCGGCGCCGAGCTGCCCGGTCGAGCGCATCGGTCAGCCATGCCAAGCTCGGCCGGTTCCGGACGCGGTGGTGACCGCATTGGTCGGGGACGAGCAGCGAGGCGAGACAACCAGCGACAAGCGAGGGCAGTTTCGACTGACGTTGCCGGCAGGTCACTACGTCATCCGGGCAACGAATCGCGGTGGATACGCGTCGACGGCTTCCGCAGAAGTAACTGTCTCGACCGTGCCGGTGCAGATCACACTGACCATCGACAGCGGGATTCGCTGACACCCATTTCGGGTACAGCCAGCCGGCTGCGCCCTAGGGTGGATTGCATGCTGGCGCTGCCTGGTCACCGACCGTCCCTGCTGCTCGAGGTCGACCTCACTGAGCTGCCCGCCGCCGTCGATGCGGACGACCTGTTGGCCCGGCTGCGCGCCCGTGGCCGCCCCCAGCTTCGCCCCATTCTTCGCGCGCTGCACGAGGCAGCAGCTGACCGTCATGTTGTCGGGCTCATCGCCAAGGTGGGCGGCGCACTGCCGTGGGCGGCCATGCAGGAGCTGCGCCTCGGGGTGCGTGCCTTCGCCGCCAGTGGCAAACCGACGTTCGCGTGGGCCGAGAGCTTTGGTGAGGGCTCAGGCGACATGGCCGCATACGTGCTGGCGACCGGGTTCGACAAGATCTGGCTGCAACCCGGCGGGGGACTCGGCCTGCTCGGGGTCGGGGTGGAGACCACCTTCGTCCGTGGAGCGCTCGACCGGCTCGGCATCGAGCCGCAGTTCGAGCAGCGTCACGAGTTCAAGAACGCAGCCGACCAGGTCCTGCGCAGCGAGTTCACCGATGCACACCGCACCGCGCTCGACCGTATCGCCGAGTCGGTCTTCACCGAAGCGGTCGCGGCGATCGCCGAGGGGCGGGGGTTAGCGGCCGCACGGGTGCGCGAGCTGGC
>JAYSQH010000305.1:0-3651 GCA_043721655.1 Phycicoccus sp.
CCGGACGGCGGCCCGGACTTCTGGCCCTCTTGCTGCTCCAGATGTTTCCCGCGCTGCTGGCATTCGTCGCGCTGTACATCACCTTCGACAGCATCGGTAACGTCCTGCCCGCCTTCGGCCTCAACACCTCCCCGGGCCTGATCCTGGCCTACCTCGGCGGGGCAATGGGGGCGAACGTGTGGCTGCTCAAGGGGTACTTCGACACCGTGCCCCGCGAGCTCGACGAGGCAGCCAAAGTGGACGGCGCCTCTCACGCCCGGATCTTCTTTACCATGACCCTGCGACTGGTCATGCCGATTCTGGTCACCGTCTTCATGCTGTCCTTCGTCGGACTCTTCAGCGAGTTCCTCCTGGCCAGCATCTTCTTGCAGGGCGTCGACTCGCAGACTCTCGGCGTCGGGCTCTGGGCCATGCAGAAGTCCGACAAGAACAAGTACTTCGGTCAGTTCTGCGCCGGTGCGATCCTGGCCTCCCTGCCCGTGGTGCTGCTCTACCTCGGCTTCCAGAAACAGCTCGTCGGCGGTCTGACACAGGGATCAGTGAAGTGACAACGGTTGCAGCCGACCTGCTCTCGCAACCTCACCACGACGGCTCGGCGCTCTACGTCTCGAACCTTCGACCAGGGCTGGGAGACACGGTCACGCTACGGGTCCGTGTGCCGCACGAGGCTGACGTCTCAGCGGTGCACGTGCGGCTCACTCCCGACGCGGAGCCGAAGTTCGTCGACGCCGTCGTGGAGGGCAGGACCGAGACCGAGACCTGGTGGCGGGCCGAGATCATCTGCCGCAACCCGGTCACCAACTACCGCTTCATCCTCGAAGGCGGCCCGACGGGTTACCAGTGGCTGAACGGCACCGGCCTGCATCCGCGCGACGTCCCGGACGCCGCCGACTTCCGCATCGTCACCTTCGCCGGTCCGCCGGGCTGGGCGGCCGATGCCATTGTCTACCAGGTGTTCCCGGACAGGTTCGCCAAGTCAGTCGACCGACCCACGCCGAGCTGGGCCGTCCCGGCTGCGTGGGACGACCCGCTCGAGCTCACCAAACACGTGACCTCCCGGCAGCTCTACGGAGGCGACCTGGACGGCGTGATCGAGCACCTCGACCATCTTCAGTCACTGGGCGTCAACGTGCTCTACCTGACGCCGTTCTTCCCGTCTCAGTCCAACCACCGTTACGACGCCTCCAGCTTCGATCGGGTGGACCCGGTGCTCGGCGGTGATGAGGCGCTGGCCCGGCTGGTCGATGCCGCCCATGCCCTCGGCATGAAGGTCCTGGGCGACTTCACCACCAACCACACCGGCGATTCCCACGAGTGGTTCGAGAAGGCCCAGTCCGACCCCGAGAGCGACGAGCGCGGCTTCTACTTCTGGGAGGACGGCGGCTACGTCTCCTGGCTGGGCGTGAAGTCGCTCCCGAAGCTCAACTACGACAGCCAACTGCTGCGCGAAAGGGTCTTCGAGGACCCCAACGGCGTTGTCCGCAAATGGATCTCGGGCTCACATGGTCTGGATGGCTGGCGGGTCGATGTCGCCAACATGACCGGTCGCTACAAGGCCCAGGACCTCAACCACGAGCTTGCTCGCCAGATGCGCGAGGCCATGCGCGACACCCAGCCGGACTCGTTGCTCATCGGGGAGCACTGCCACGACTTCTCCCTCGACGCCATAGGCGATGGCTGGGACGGCGTCATGAACTACGCAGGCTTCACCCGGCCGGTCTGGACCTGGCTGCGGGACAAGGGTTTTGCGCCCAAGTTCCTCGGTTCGCCGCTCATGGTGCCGCGACTCGGTGGCTCTTCGGTGATGGACACCATGCGCGAGTTCGCTGCGATCGCACCCTGGCGCAGCATCCGGCACAGCTTCAACCTCGTCGGGTCCCACGACACCACGCGGATCCGCACCCTCGTGGGTCAGGACTCCCGACACGTCGACGCTGCCGCGGGGTTGCTCTTCACCATGCCGGGCATACCGATGATGACCTATGGCGACGAGATCGGGATGCGTGGCGACTACGGCGAGGACGGCCGGCGCCCGATGCCGTGGGACGCTGGGCAGCCGGGCGCCCAGCCGTCAGATGCAGAGCCGTCGGATGCAGGGCGGTGGGACACAAGGATCCTGGCGGTCTACCGCGGCCTCATCTCGGCACGAAACGTCAGTCATGCGCTTCGGCACGGTGGTCTGAGATGGGTCCATGCCGACGACGATGCGCTGGTGTTCCTTCGTGAGAGTGCAGAGCAGACGGCGTTGGTCCACTGCTCGCGTGCCGCGCACGACCCGATCGAGATCTCTACGAGGCACCTCGCCGGCGTCGCGGCCGCGCACACGGCATACGGCAGGGATCTGGCCCCGAAGGGCGACAGCGTTCTGCTTGCGGCGGATGGACCCGGGATCAGCATCTGGACCTGGTCGACACCGTAGCGATGCGCCCGTCATGACGAACACGATGAACGAGACGAAGGAGGTGCTATGAAACTGCGACTAGCGGACATCGCCCAGCATGCCGAGGTCAGCGAGGCGACGGTCAGCCGCGTCCTCAACGGCAAGCCAGGAGTGGCTGACACGACCCGGCAGGCTGTGCTCGCGTCGCTCGATGTTCTTGGCTATGACCGGCCAAGTCGTCTGCGCCGCAAGAGCGCCGGACTGGTCGGGCTGGTCATGCCCGAGCTGACCAACCCCATCTTTCCCGCCTTCGCGCAGATCATCGAGACCGCACTGGCGCGACAGGGCTTCACCCCCGTCCTGTGCACCCAGACACCCGGTGGAGTGCATGAGGACGACTACGTGACGATGTTGCTCGATCGTGGCGTGGCAGGAATCATCTACGTGAGCGGTTTGCACGCGGACTCGACCAGCGACCCCCAGCGCTACGTGACCCTGCTGGAGCGCGGACTGCCGATCGTGCTGGTCAATGGCTACATCGAGGGCGTCGACGCACCGTTCATCTCCAACGACGATGTCGCCGCCATGGACCTGGCGCTCAGCCACCTGGTTGCACTGGGGCACAAGGAGATCGGTCTCGCCGTGGGGCAGGACCGCTACGTGCCAGTCATCCGCAAGATCATCGGCTTCCGCAACGCGATGGTGACCCTTCTGGGTCGCGCCGACGTCGAGAATCTCATCGAGCGCACGATGTTCACCGTCGAGGGCGGAGCGGCCGCGGCTGAGCGACTGATCGACAAAGGCGTGACGGCGATCGTGTGTGGTTCAGACCTGATGGCGCTGGGAGCCGTTCGTGCGGCCCGCCTTCGCGGACTTCAGGTTCCGCGCGACCTGTCCGTCGTCGGTTATGACGACTCGACCCTGATCGCTTTCACCGACCCGCCGCTGACCACCGTGCGGCAGAGCGTCCAGGCGATGAGCGAGGCCGCCGTCCGTGCGCTGCTGGACCAGATCAACGGCGACCCGGTACCTCGCGCCGAGTACATCTTCCGCCCAGAGCTGGTCGTGCGTGGGTCCACAGGTGCGGTGCCGCGCGCAAGATAGAGAGTGCGGTGGTACGGGAGATGGTGCGGTCTGTTTGAGACGTAGCCTCAGGCTTGCAGACGCCGATCGTCGACAAACAGCTTGAGCAGTTCCACGACGGCCTGGGGGTTTGGGACCCGCTGCACCGCAACGGTTTCGCCGGCACCGACCTTGACAGTCAGGTCGCC
>JAYSQH010000306.1:0-3568 GCA_043721655.1 Phycicoccus sp.
CGGCTTGAGCGCCGAGGTGATCATCACGTAGATCGGCAGCAGCGCGAACAATGCGAGCAGCGTCAGCCCGACGCGGCGGGCCCATCGGAACCAGGTCGGCTCACGCATGGTCGCTCCCCCTGTTGACCACGAGCAGGTACAGACCCGTCACCACGAGCAGGAAGAGCAGCAGGAGCACCGACATTGCGGACCCCGCGCCGAAGTTCCAGGTGACGAACGAGTTCTGGTAGATGTGCATGGATATCAGATCGGCCTCGCGCGGTGCTGACTTGCCGAACAGGACATAAGGGGTGGTGAAGTCGTTGAACGTCCACAGGAACAACACGATGACCAGCACCCGGTTGACGGGGCGCAGCATGGGAAGGGTCACGGCGCGAATCTGGCGCAGGATGCCCGCTCCGTCGATCGCAGCCGCCTCGTAGAGCTCGCCGGGGATGCTCTGCATACCCGCGGTCAGTGACAGGAACGCGAACGGCCAGCTGCGCCAGATCGCGACCGTCACGAGGGAGAAGAAGCTGTTGCTGCCGATCAGCCAGAACGGACGGTCGCTCGTCAGGTGCAGCTGGTCGACGATCACGTGGTTCACCATCCCGTTGTCGCGCTGGAACATGAAGCTCCACGTGATCACCGACGCGAAGACCGGCAGCGCGTACGGGATGAGGAAGATCGTGCGCACCAGGCCGCGACCGCGAAACGCTCGCTGGGTCAGGACCGCGGCCACGATCGCGAACAGCCACGAGACGGCAAGCACGATCAGCGTGTAGGCAAGGGTCACGGCGAAGGAGTGCAGCAGGGCCTGACCGGCCGCCTGGTTCAGGTCCAGCGACATCCGGTAGTTGTCGACGCCGGCGAACGGCGCTGCCGACCAGTTCCGAAGATACAGCTGGGTGAGCTTGAGGAAGCTGATGGCGACGCCCACAAGCATCGGGACGATGTGGATGAGCAGCTCGAGGATGAGAGCCGGGACGAGCAGGAGGTAGGGCAACGACTCTCGTCGCGGCCGGCGCCTTCGCGGCGGCGTACTCGCCTGCGCTGATCGTTCGACCTGCTCGACCTGCTCGACCTGTTCGACCTGGACGTCATCGGCCACGGGGTCAATCCTCCTCTCCCCCGGCGGGCGCCCTCGGGCACCCGCCGGTCGGCTCGGCCGCTAGTCGACCTACGGGTCAGCCGGTGAGCTGTTGCTGGGCTGCGGCCAGCTGGCTGCTGATCTCCTTGTCGGTGACGGCCTTACCGCTCGCCGCGCTGGCCAGCATGTTCTTCATCGCGGTGCCGATGAGCGTCTCGAACTGGCTCTCCTGCGCGACCGCGGGCATTGGCCCCGCGCTCTTGCTCAAGATGTTCTTGAACGTCTCGACGGCGGGAGTCTGGAACGCCGGGTCGCTGTAGGCGTCAGTGACCGACGGGAGCGAGCCATACGCCTTGTTGAGCGTCTGCTGCTCCTGGGTGCTGGTCATGAACTTCACGAACTGCAACGCTGCGTCCTGGTACTTCGTGTTCTTGAAGACCGCCAGGTTGATACCGGCCACGATGCTCGTGACGTCCTTGCCACCAGCCGGCTTCTGGGCCGGCAGCGGCACCGGCGCGACACCGATGTCGTCAGCGTTCATCCCCAGCTGCTTCAGCGAGCCGGCGGCCGCCTGCCAGATGACCATCGAGGTCTTGCCGGTGGCGAAGTCGCGCAGCGCCTCGGTGCCGTTGGAGTACTCGGCGTTGCTCGGGTTCACGATCTTGTCGCGCTGCAACAGGTCGATGTACTGCTTGATCGCCGCGACGTTCTGCGGGGTGTTGAAGGTCGCCTTGCCGGAGTCGTCGAAGAACGCCCCACCCTGCTGCTGGCTGAGGGTGAACGCGGCGTGGATGTTCTCGCTGACACTGCCGCCCTCGAGCGAGAGGCCCCACTGGCCGGCGGTGGTGAGCTTCTTGCCGTCGGCGACGAGCTCGTCCCAGGTCGCCGGCGGTTTGCTGATGCCGGCGGCGGCGAACTGCTTCTTGTTGTAGTAGAGCCCGTACGCGAGGCTGTACACAGGGACCGCGGCCGGGGGCTGGCCCGGGGCGCCGGTCGCGGACAGGCTGCCCGCCAGGAAGCGGTCCTTGCCGCCGACCTTGCCCATCGTCGCGTCATCGAACGGCAGGAAAGCGCTAGTGGCCTGCAGCGACGCGGACCACGTGTTACCGATGTTGAGAACGTCCGGCCCCTTGCCCGACGTCGTCGCCGCGAGGATGCGGGTCAGCAGATCCGACCACGGCACGACCTCGAGCTTGACCTTGACGCCGGTCTGGGTGGTGAACTTCGCCAGCTCCGGTCCCAGGATGTCCTGGTCGTTCTTCAGGCTGGTGCCCTGGTTGCTGGCCCAGTAGCTCAGAGTGACCGCCTTGTCCGTGCTGGTGGCCGGGGTGCCTCCCCCGCTGCACGCCCCCAGGGGTACCACCACGAGGGCGGCGAGGGCCGCGGTTGTCATCCTTCTAAGTCTCACGACGAGTCCTTCCAGAATCAGTAACGTGCGGTGAACCCGTCGCCGCATTGCGAGCGGACTCAAGGAGGGCCGACGGTAACTCCACGACTTCCTCTAAGTCATAAAGTATGTACGGTGAGGCCCGGCGTCAACCCCCGCGGCGCGCCGTTGCCGATTCGTGATGCACCGGCGAACCGCGGCGGCTTTCCACGTCGTGAAGTAAGGTCGGAGCAACGATAACTTCGATCACAACTACCAGGAAGCGCCATGCCCAGGCCGAGGACCACCACCGTCCGGGACCTCCGACGAAGCAACCGGTCCCGGGCCCTGTGGGAGCTGTTCATGACCGGCCCGCTCACCCGCCAGGAGCTCGGCCAGGCCGCTGGCGTGAGCCCGGCGACGGTCAGCAACCTGGTCGGCGACCTCGTCGACCAGGGCCTCGTCATCGAGGTCGGTGTCGAGGACTCCAACGGGGGCCGCCCCCGCGGCGTGCTTCAGGTCAACCCCGACTACGGCTTCGTCATCGGCGTCGACGTCGGCGAGACGGCGTTCCTGGTCGAGCTCTTCGACCTGGGAATGCAGGTCCGCGCGTCGCACCGGTCGACCACCGACCTCGCCCGGCTGGACCCCGAGGATGCGGTGACGCACGTCGTGGAGGGCATCGACGCCGTGCTCGCCCAATCCGGCGTGCCGGCTTCCCGCGTGATCGGTGTCGGGGTCGGCGTGCCGGGTCTGGTCGAGCACGGCACGGACGCGATCGTGCACGGGCAGAGCGTGGGCTGGCAGGCGGTGCCGTTCGAGCGGATGCTGCGCGAGCGGATCTCGCTGCCGCTGCTCATCGACAACGGCGCCAAGACCCTCGGCCAGGCCGAGCTCTGGTTCGGCGCGGCCCGCGGCACGGACAACGCGATCATCGTGCTGCTCGGCATCGGCGTGGGCACCAGCATCATCAGCAACCACGAGCTCTACCGCGGCGCGACGAGCAGCGCCGGCGAGTGGGGGCACACCACGGTCATGATCGACGGCCGCCTGTGCCGGTGCGGGGCGGCCGGCTGCCTCGAGGCCTACATCGGCGCCGGGGCCGTGGTGGCCCGCTACGACGACCTCCGCCA
>JAYSQH010000307.1:0-7876 GCA_043721655.1 Phycicoccus sp.
GGGGCCTCCATAGGTCTTGGCCCGATTTTGGACGCGTTCGTCATCGCCGGGGCCAAGGTAGAGATGCTCTGCCTGACCCACGGCCAGGCCTGGACGCTCGAGGAAGCCCCCGGAGACCTCGCGGCGCTGCGCGGCGCTGAGCTGGCATCTGCCGACGACGTGCTCGGCCCGGTCCGCGCCAAGATGCAGGGCGGCCCGGACGGGTGCCTGAGCGAGGTGTGCCAGAAGAAGCTGGCCGACGAGGTCGTCGCCGCAGCCGACTCCTGTCACCCTGACGGGCTGCTGGTCTTCGACACGGCTGCGGCCAGCGGCCACCTCGACCACATGGCCGCCACCCTGGCGGGGTTGCTGGCGGCTGAGACACTCGGCCTGCCGGTCCTCGGCTGGAACCTTGAGGCATCCGTGGCGGCACAGCTGCGCCGGGAGTTCGGTGGCAGCGTCACCAGTGGCCAGGGCGAGGACATCGATATGCGGGTGACTCTCGACCGCGCCCGGCAGCGTCTGGTCAGCCACGCAGACGCGAGCCACGCGCTGCCCGGCAGCACGCTATGGCGCAGGCTGGAGATGCTCGCCGACACTAAGAGCCTGCGCTGGCTACGGACACCGGGCGGAGCGGTTGTTGGCCCGGGGGCCAAGAGGGTGACGGGAGCGGCGGAAGTGACGGCCACGACCGAGGTTGTCGACCAGTCTGAGGTTACTGAGCCCGTGGAAGCACGGCCCATGCGTGTTGAGCACAGGGGTGGGGACACGTTCAACATCATCGTTCGCGGCCACGTCATCACCGTCGACCAGCCGGTCAAGGATGGTGGCGATGACACGGCTCCCACACCCACCGAGCTGTTCATCGCGAGCCTCGCCTCATGCGTCGCCTTCTATGCGCGCCGCTACCTGGCGCGGCACCATCTGCCGACCGAAGGCCTGGCCGTCGAGACGACGTTCGAGATGGGATCCAGACCCGCCCGCGTCTCCGGGATCGATGTGCGGGTGCTCGTTCCCGAGGGCGTCCCAGCCGAGCGTCTTGATGCGCTGCTAGCGGTCGCGACGCACTGCACTGTTCACAACACGTTGGACACCCAGCCCGACGTGTCGATCACGTTGGCGGCCAACGGATAGGTGCCGCTGCACGCCACATCCCGGCTCAGTCGAGGGCGGGCAGGATGGTGCCGACGACCTCGCCGAGACCAATGCGTGCACCATCGGGGCCGGGAGCCCAGCCGGTGATCGCCACGGTGTCGCCGTCCTGAAGGAAGGTCCGCGTCGACCCGTCATCCAGACGCAGTGGCTTCCGCCCGTTCCAGGTGAGCTCCATCAGGCTGCCGAAGGTGTGCTTCTCCGAGCCGCTGATGGTGCCAGAGGCAAACAGGTCGCCGTCGCGCAGGCTGGCGCCGTTGACCGTCATGTGGGCAAGCATCTGGGCGGGGGACCAGTACATGTCGGCGTAGGTCGGGTTCGACACCACAGTGCCGTTGATGTGGACCTCCAGGCGGATGTCGAGGCCGAACAGTCTTGTTCCAGAACCCTTGAGGTAGGGGAGTGGTTCTGGATCCTGTTGTGGCAGCTGCATTGTGGCCGCGGCCAGCGCCTCCATGGGGATGACCCATGCACCCAGGCTCGAGCCGAACGACTTGCCCAGGAACGGGCCCAGCGGGACGTACTCCCAGGCCTGGATGTCGCGGGCGCTCCAGTCGTTGAGCAGTGCCACCCCGAAGATGTGGTCGGCGGCGTCGTCGACGCCGACGCGGCTGCCTAGCTCGGTGCTGTCGCCCACGACGAACGCGAGCTCGGCCTCGATGTCGAGCTTGCCGCTCGGTCCGTAACTGGGTACGGAATCGGTCGGGGCCTTGCGCTGGCCCATCGGCCGGATGATGTTGGTGCCGCTCACGACGACGGTGCCCGACCGGCCGTGGTAGCCGATGGGGAGGTGCTTCCAGTTGGGGGTCAGGGCCTCGCCATCGGGGCGGAAGATGGTGCCGATGTTGGTGGCGTGGCTCTCGCTGGCGTAGAAGTCGACGTAGTCCGCGACCTCGATCGGCAGGTGCATGGTGACCTCGCTGAGCGGGATCAGGTGCGGTTCGATCTGATCTCGGTGGGCAGGGTCGGACAGGACGTCGGTGAGCCAGGTGCGGGCGGCTGCCCAGGCCGGGCGGCCGAGGGACAGGAAGTGGTTCAGGCTCGGTTGCAGCCAGCAGACGCCGGACTCCAGGCCCGCGAGCTCTGCGGCCGTGCCGGCGTCGAGCACGAAGTCGCCGATCCTGACGCCGACCCGTCGCAGGTCCGGGTCTGTGGTGGAGAAGACGCCGTACGGAAGTGTGGCCAGCCCGAACGGGTGGTCGGCCGGGAGGTCCAGCCAGGTCGCTGCTGCCGTCATACCGTCTTCTCCTTGATCAGGCCGAGCGAGGCGAGGTCGCCGATGGGGTCCATGACCCCGCAGCAGCCGTACGCCGTGAAGAAGGTGCGTGTTGTGCTCGCGTCCGGTTCACTCATCTGGCTGATGAAGTCCACAATTGGAGCCGGATCGCGTTGGGAAAGAAGGGATTCCGTCTCCGAGACGCCTGCTCCCCGGGCCAACGCGCGATGGGTGGCCGCGATGACATTGAGGAAACCGAACTGATCCTCACCATCTGTGGTCGTCCGGCTGATCGCGTGGTGCAGCCCGCCGGTCAGCTTGAAGCCGAGGTGCTGGTCGAGGCAGGCGTGGATGAAGGTCGCCAGCTCGGTGGGGGTCGGCACAGGACGCTGAGGAGTCGATCCGGTCCGGAACTTGGCGCGCACCGGGTTACCTTCGCCAGCATGTGCCCGGATGTCGGACAGGCATCGCGCCTGATCGCTGCCACTTGGTACCTCGACCGATACGGGTAGGCCCAGGCTCAGACTCTGATGCCAGTCGGGAGACCAGGCGATCTCGAAGCCGACCACGTCGCCCGCGTCTTTGCCAAGCTTCGCCAGTGCCTCGGCGTAGCGGCGGATCAGGGCCAGGTCAGTGTCCGGCCGGCCGACCACGGTCAGATCAGGATGCTGCGAGCGCTGGGCGTGGAAGAAGTCCTCGATCAGCAGGGCTGGCAGGAGCAGTGGACCGACCAGGTCGGCATACGAGCGTGACCGTCGTGCAACGTGGTCGATCACGGCCTGGGGGAGCGGGGCCAGCCCGGGCGGGAAGACGGCGGCGTCGTCGAACAGGGCCTGGAAGAGCGACCTCGTGGCCGGGTGCTCCGCCTGGATCCCGCCGAATTGCTCAGGCGTTGACATGGCTGGAACGCTACTGGAGTGTGGGCGGCAGAGGCACCAGCGTCCGCCTGTTTGAGCTGTCGGACCTGTCGGATATCCATGATGTGAGGACGGCCATGGCGCACTACCAACGGATCGGCGACGTGCCGCACAAGCGTCACACGCAGCACCGCACTCCAGTGGGCGGTCTCTACTACGAGGAGCTGATGGGCGAGGAGGGCTTCTCCTCGGACTCTTCGCTGCTGTATCACCGGGGCCTTCCGTCAGCGATCAGCGACGCCCGATCGTGGGACCTCGGGGACTCACTGGCAACGACACCGAACCACCCGTTGCTGCCGCGCCACCTCAAGCTTCATGACCTCTTCGCAGCGGACACCTGGCGGGGGATCGACGCCGTGACCGGCCGCCGGCTTGTTCTGGGCAACGGTGACGTTCGGATCTCGTATGTCGTCGCCGACGCACCAAGTCCGTTCTATCGCAACGGGATTGGTGACGAGTGCGTGTTCGTCGAGGGTGGCGCCGCTCGGGTCGAGACAGTGTTCGGTTCGTTCGAGGTGGCCAGTGGTGACTACCTGGTCGTGCCGCGGTCGACGACCCACCGCTGGATACCCGTCGGTGAGGAGCCGCTGCATGCCTACTGCATCGAGGCGAACTCGCACATCGCCCCGCCCAAGGGCTACCTGAGCAAGTACGGCCAGCTGCTCGAGCACGCTCCCTACTGCGAGCGCGACCTGCGACTGCCGCAGGGACCTTTGCTGGCCGAGGACTCCGGTGGCCGTGCCGACGAGGCGACTGAAACCTTCATCAAGCACCGCGGCAGCGGACCGGGCGGGATATCGGGGACGGTCTACACCTACCCGTTTCACCCGCTCGATGTCGTCGGCTGGGACGGCTGTCTCTACCCCTATGTCTTCAACGTCAGCGACTTCGAGCCGATCACCGGGCGGGTCCATCAGCCACCACCGGTACACCAGGTGTTCGAGGGCAACAACTTCGTCATCTGCAACTTCGTGCCCCGCAAGGTGGACTATCACCCGCTCTCGATCCCGGTCCCCTACTACCACTCCAACGTGGACAGCGACGAGATCATGTTCTACGTTGCCGGCGACTACGAGGCCCGCAAGGGGTCGGGCATCGGCAAAGGCTCGGTCTCGGTGCACCCGGGCGGTCACGCGCACGGCCCGCAGCCAGGGGCCTATGAGCGCTCCATCGGCGTCGAGTACTTCGACGAGCTTGCCGTCATGGTCGACACGTTCCGCCCGCTCGAGCTGGGTGAGGCCGGTCGAGCGGTGGACGACGGCACGTACGCCTGGTCGTGGATCGGCGGCAAGGACGAGCAGGCTCTGGACGGCGCCGGCTGACGGTCAGGAGACGAGGGGTTCGCCGACCAGCTCGATCTCGGCTTCGCGCATCGTCGTGAGTGCCGCGTCGGTGGTCGCACGCGCGACGCCCGCGGTGAGGTCGAGCAGCACGGTCGTCTCGAAGCCCTCCTCGGACGCGTCCAGTGCGGTGGCCCGGACGCAGTGGTCGGTGGCGATGCCGGCGACGTCGACCTGCTCTATTGCCCGGTCCCGCAACCAGTCGGCAAGAGCGACGCGACTGCCTCCGTCTGTCGTGAAGCCTTCAAAGCCGCTGTACGCCGCTGTGCGCCGGCCCTTGCGGAAGATCGCCTCGACCTGTTCGAAAGCCGCCTCGGCCTCTGGGTGGAACAGTGCCCCGTCCGTGCCGATCTTGCAGTGCACGGGCCAAGTGTCGACAAAGTCGGGATGCTCCGCGAAGTGTGCGCCGGGGTCGTCATGCCAGTCGGCGGTCGCGACGATGACGGCGTACTCGTCGCCATGGCGCCGAACGTGTGCGCTGATCCGTCGCGCGACCTCGGCGCCCCCGGCCACCGCGAGGGACCCGCCCTCGCAGAAGTCGTTCTGCACGTCGACCAGGATCAGGGCTCGAGTCAGGTTGGCGGACATGGATCCAACGCTAGCCGTTGGGGATCACCCGTCTTCATCGTGGAAGAACGTGGCGATGGCCGGCTCGCCGCGTGACAGCTGAAGCGCCCGGGGAGGAAGCTCGGCGCGTGACTGGTCGTGGCGGTTTCGTGCGGCCTCCAGGGACAGATCAGCCACGATCTCGCCGTCATGCATCAGCTCCACGAGCAAGGGTCGGTCATAGCTGTCGCTGGCGGGCCTGGTGCCGATCCCGATGACCTCTGCCTCAGCCACCCCGTCATCGTCGAGCCGTCGCAGCGCCCACTTGCGCCCGCCGATCGAGGCCTTGTCCTTGCTCCTCTTGGCCACGGCGATCAGCCGGCCCTCGTCATCCTCGCGGGCGACCAGCTTGTAGATCAACCCTGCCGTGGGCGCCCCTGAGCCGGTTACCAGAGCGGTCCCGATGCCATACCCGTCGACGGGCGCAGCGGCCAGAGCAGCGATCGAGTGCTCATCAAGATCCGAGGTCACAATGATGTGAGTCTTGTGTGCTCCCAACGCATCCAGCTGAGCCCGGACCTGCCGTGCCTGAACGAGGAGGTCTCCCGAGTCGAGCCGGACGGCGCCGAGCTCGACGCCGGCGACCTCGACAGCGAGCCTGACCGCAGCCCTGACGTCATACGTGTCCACGAGCAGTGTCGTGCCCACTCCGAGGCTCTCGACCTGCGCCACGAACGCCGCCCGCTCGTCGTCGTGCAGCAACGTGAACGAGTGGGCGCTCGTACCCTTCGTGGGTATCCCGTAGGTCCGCCCGGCCTCAAGGTTGCTGGTCGCTGCGAACCCCGCGATGTATGCCGCCCGGGCCGCCGCCACGGCCGCCCACTCGTGCGTCCGGCGCGACCCCATCTCGATGCAGGGGCGGTCGCCGGCGGCGTTGGTCATTCGCGAGGCAGCGGAGGCGATCGCGGAATCGTGGTTCAGGATCGACAACACCACGGTCTCGAGGACGACCGACTCCGCGAAGGTGCCCTCGACCACCAGCAGAGGTGACCCGGGGAAGAAACACTCGCCCTCGGCATACCCGCGGATGCTGCCGGTGAAGCGGTAGTCCGACAGGAAGTCCAGTGTCCGGGAGTCCACGACCTGGCTGGCGCGCAGACGCTCGATCTCCGCGCCGCCAAAGCGGAAGTCACGGACCGCCTCCAACAGGCGGGCCGTTCCGGCGACGACGCCATAGCGACGGCCCTCCGGGAGCCTCCTGGTGAACACCTCGAAGACGCAGTGGCGCCGCGCCGTCCCACTGTGCAGGGCCGCCTGGAGCATGGTGAGCTCGTAGTGATCGGTCAGCAGTGCGGTGCTGGTTGGTGCGGTGCTGGTCACAGCTCGCAGCCTATGGTGGAGCCGTGTCCATTGCCCCCGCCGAGCTGGCTCGAACCGAGATTGCCGAGGACACGCTGCTCGATCCGCCCTGGATAACGCTGGTGTGGAACGACCCGGTCAACTTGATGTCCTACGTGACCTATGTCTTTCAGACGTACTTCGGCTACTCGCAGGCAAAGGCCACGAAGCTCATGCTCGACGTGCATTTGAAGGGCAGGGCTGTGGTGTCGAACGGCCCGCGCGAGACGATGGAACGCGATACCGAGGCGTTGCAGGGCTATGGGCTCTGGGCGACTTTCCAGAAGGACGAGTAAGTGGCAAAAGCCTTCAAGCGCAAGGGTGACCGATTCGTCGCTCGACTCGATGAGGTGGAGCGCGAGGTCGTCGTGGGGCTCCTGCAGCAGACCCTGGAGATTCTCGAGCCGGTACATCGCGAGCCGACAGGGGACACCTTCGACGACCTGGTGGCCACGCTCGGGGTGCGCCCGCTGAGCGACCCTTCGATCACTCCGCAGACGCCGTTCGACCCGGCGATGGAGCGACTGCTGCCGAGCGCCAACCGCGACGACCCGGTGATGGCGGCCGAGTTCCGCCGGCTGACCGAGCACGGTCTGCGTGAGCGCAAGTCGTCCAACTTGGTCATGGCGATCACCGCGCTGCAGGCCGCGGACGGCGACAAGGTCAGGCTTGACAAGGCGCAGGCGCAGGCCACGGTGGTCGCGCTGACCGATGTGCGACTGCTGCTGGGCGAACGTCTGGGGCTGCGGACCGACGATGATGCGGACGCTCTCCAGGATCGGCTCGAGGCAGCGTCGGAGGATGACCCCCAGCTCTACCTCGCGGCGTACTACGACTTCATGACCTGGTTGCAGGAGTCCCTCACCCAAGCCCTGATGGCGTAGCCAAGGCCGTAGCGCGAAGGAAAGTGGGTGCTCTGACGCCCACAATCCTTCACCTTGACGGCGGAGCACATGGGGCGCGCCGCGAGACCCTCGGTGCACAGGTGAGGTGCCCGGTCTGGCGCGGGTCGTCGGGACTTGGTCAGGTGAGCCCATGCTGACATCCAGAGCGACAGCCACCGACACCCAGACCCGGGTCGAGGCGCTGGCCTATGCTCAGCTCGGCGTTCTGACCCGCGCCCAGTGTTTGGGCCTCGGTATGACACCGGACGCCATCAGATGGTTGCTTCGTTCTGATCGCTGGCAGCGGGTGCACCACGGGGTCTACGCAAGGCAGATGGGCTCTCTCAACTGGACCGCTCGTGTCAGTGCTGCGCTCTTGTCATGCGGAGATGGCGCTGTCGCCTCGCATCGCACCGCTGCAAGGCTTCACGGGCTGCTGGACCG
>JAYSQH010000308.1:0-1751 GCA_043721655.1 Phycicoccus sp.
GATGACCAGCGCGAGCACCCGGGCCGCCGGAGCGTTCATCCGCGCTGCCCGTGACGGCGACGCGTTCCGATGACGGCCAGGGACCCCAACACGAGCAGGACGAGGGCCAGCCCAACGGGCATCAGGAGGTCGGCGCCGGTGGCCGCCAGGGTGCCGTCAGCAACCGGAGCGGCCCTTCCGGCACCCGCGACGCCGAGCGAACCGGCACCCGCGACGCCGAGCGAACCGGCGCTCGACGTGGACGAGATGCCGGACCCCGACGCGGCCACAGTAGGGGTGGTGGTGGCAGGCGTGGTGGGCGTGGTCGCGCTGGACGACGGACACACGAGGGACGGCGCGTTGGCGTAAGCGCCTGACGCCGTCACCACGCCCAGAGGTGTGCCGGCCAGTGCGAGGGCCGCCTGCGTGGTCGAGCGTCGGTCCTGGTCACGTGCGGTCGCGCTGGACCCGGCCATCACCTGGGCGGTGTACGACGCATTGTTGTATGCCACCCCGCCACGCAGAACGGGCGCACTGGAGCACCCGTACTGCAGCGAGCGCAGGAAGTTCACGGCGTTGCGGGCTGCGGCCGACCGACCGCCCGCGAGCAGCGCCTGACCGGCCAGTCCGGTGCTGTTGGCATTCGCGGCCTGGGTGGTCTTGCCGCCACCGAAGCTGCCATCGGCGGCCTGGTTGCTGACCAGGTAGTCCAGCCCCTTGACGACGCCGAGATGGCTCCCGGCCGCGATGAGGGCCTGGACCGCGAGCGCTGTGCTGTCGGCGTCTGCGTCGGCGTTCGTCGTGCACTGCGCGTCACCCAGAGTGAGCCGGAACCCGCCGTTCGGGCACTGCTGGAGCGCCAGGAAGTTCAGCGACGCCTTAGAGGCTCCGGCGCCGGCGCGCGTCAGGCCCAGCACGGCGAAGGACTGCCCGAAGATGTTCGCGTAGTCGCCGAATGTGGACTTGTCGACGAAACGACCGTTCGGCTGCTCCAGCGCCTGCAGCTCGGCGACCAGGTTGAGGCCACCGAACGCGGTTGGGTCCACCTTCTGCGCCACCGCGGCGTTCAGTGACTTGGCCAGCCCTCCGACGTAGCGGTCGTTGCCGGGTCCGAAATCCTTGTCGGTGACGTAGCTCATGATGTTGTCGGCGACGAACTTCGTGGCCGTGGTGGCCGCCGACTGCCCGACTCCGGCCGCGTCGAGGGCGAGCACGGCGTCCAGCGTTAGTCCGTAGTCCGGGGTCTTGCCGTCGAACGAGCTGACGAAGTAACCGCCCGTGACTGCGAGATCGCGGACGATGTAGCCACCGGCCAGCGCGGCCGGGTCAATGGACGTCGCGGGGCCGGCAGCCGCGGACAGCCCGTAGGCCTGGACGGATACGGCTACGGAGCGCAGCGTCGTCGGGCCGGACGAGGTGGCCGTCGTGGCGGGGCTGGCCGTCGGGGCCGTCGGGGCGGACGCTGTTGGGGGCGATGTCGGGGCGGTCGATGTCGGGGCCGTGGAGCTGGTCGTTAGGGCCGTCGTGGCGGACGCTGTTGGGAGCGACGTCGTAGTGGATGTGGTCGGGCTCGGTGGCGCGGTGGTGCCGGCGTAGGCCGGAGCGGCCACCAGCATGGATGCGATGGCAAGAGCGCAAACCGCGGTGATGCGGGCGCGAGGGGCGAGCTGTGGCATTGGTGCCTCTCGGGGAGAGCGGTCCGCGACGGGACCCGAGCACCTCAGGGCACAAGAACGCCCTCGGCCGCACGGTGCATGCGGGACGAGGGCGTG
>JAYSQH010000309.1:0-3648 GCA_043721655.1 Phycicoccus sp.
GCGACAAACGCAACCGACCAAACGGTGATGCCGCATCCGATTGCGTGACAGCGTGAGGGGGTGCGCATACTCATCACCGGCGGAGCCGGCTTCATCGGACAAGCCGTGGTGGCCGAGCTGGCCTCCGGGCAGGTCAATCAAGCGCTCGCCGCGACAGACCACCTTGTGGTGCTCGACTCGCTGCGTGCGGACGTTCATGGCGGCGGCGGGGCATCGGCTCGTGATCTCCTCGCGGGCCTGGGTGCCGAGCTGGTGGTGGGCGACGTCCGTGATGCGGCGGTTGTCACTGCCGCCCTGTCCGGGGTCGACGCGGTGATTCACCTCGCAGGCAAGGTGGGGCTGGGGGTTGGCATCGACGACATGGACGACTACGTCTCGAGCAACAGCCTCGGGTCGGCGACGCTGCTGCGTGCCATGGCTGCCGCGGGCGTCCGGCGCTTCGTCGAGGCCAGCTCGATGGTGGTCTACGGCGAGGGACGCTACACCTGCCCGGAACACGGCCCCGTCTCGCCAGTTGCGCGGACGCGAGAAGCGTTGTCGCATGGTCATTTTGAGCCTTCATGCTCGCTCTGCGGCAACGGCCTCCTGCCCGGCCTGGTGACCGAGGATGCAGCCATGGACCCTCGCAACACGTACGCCGCCACCAAGGTCGCCCAGGAACACCTCGGCGCGATCTGGGCGCGCGAGACCGACGGCTCGGCGATCTCGCTACGACTTCACAACGTCTACGGGCCAGGTATGCCGCACAACACGCCGTACGCAGGCGTCGCGTCGATCTTCTCGTCGGCGCTGGACCGCGGGGAGGCGCCCCGGGTGTTCGAGGATGGTGGTCAGCGACGGGACTTCGTCCACGTCCATGACGTCGCCCGCGCCTTCGCGGCCGCCCTGACTGCTACGAACGGCCAGTCCGTTTCGCATCGTGCCTACAACGTCGGATCCGGGGTGGTGTCCACCATCATGGATCTGGCCCGGGCGATGTCCGTCTCCCGACAAGGGCCGGAGCCGGTCGTGACCGGGGATTTCCGGCTCGGAGACGTCCGCCACATCACCGCGTCCAGTCAGCACATCCTGACCGAGCTCGGTTGGGGTGCAACTGTTTCCCTGACGGACGGCGTGTCCGACCTGACCTTCAGCTAGGGGTGCGTCGGCAGCTCGACGACGAACCGGCATCCGCCCTCGACGTTAGCCACCGAGATGGAGCCCGCGTGCGACTCGATCACGCCACGGGCGATGGCGAGCCCCAGCCCTGCTCCCGCATCTCGAGTGCCGCGTTCGGGCTCTCCACGCCAGCCGATCTCGAATACGCGGGGGAGGTCGTCGTCCCTGATGCCTCCGCACCCGTCGGTAACTGCGAGCCGCGCCCTGCCATCGGGGGCCCGTCGTGCGCTGACCAGGACCTGACCGTGCTCTCGCGTGTGGCGAACGGCGTTGCCGACAAGGTTGGAGAGGGCTCGCGCAAGATCGTCGCCATTGCCTTGCACCGCAAGGCGATCAGCGTCGTCGGCCACGTCCAGGACGAGATCGATATGTCGGCGGCGGGCATGCTCGCGCGCCTCACCCACGACGTCGTACGCCAGCTCGACCAGGCTCAGCGGGCCGCGCGTCTGCTCCGGGCGAGTCGGTCCGGCATGGAGCCGGGACAGCTCGAAGAGATCCCCCACCAGACCGTTCATCCGCTCAACCGTCAGACGCATCTGACGCAAGGCGGCCTCCTGGTCCTCGATCACCCCGTCCTCGAGACCCTCGGCCAGTGCCCTGAGGCCGGCCAGCGGAGTGCGCAGGTCGTGGGACATGAACGCCACCAGCTCCCGACGGCTCTGCTCCAGCGACCGCTCATGCTCGCGCGCAAGCCGCAGGCTCGATCGCGTCGTCTCCAGCTCGGCGGCAAGCGCGGCAAGCTCAGCCGGTGCCGAGGATCTGCCGTTGCCGGAGAACGTCGACGCGGGCGTGGCCGAGGTGGGCGACATGGCCGTGGATGTGGACGAACCGGCATACGGGCCCTCGGCAAGCCCGCGCAACGCCTGTGTCAGCTCCCGCGAACCGGAGGCCACCCGCCGTCCGAGGACGAACGACAGCGCGACTGCGAGCACGGTGGAGAATCCCAGGGCGACTGAGACGACCGTAGAGTCGTGCGAGCTGATTACCATCCGGTTCACGCTCAGTGCGACCGCCACGGACACTGCCGCCATCGGGACCAGAGCGGCGACCACAATGGAGAGCAGCAGAGAGCGCCGGCGAATCGCCTGTAGTACCAACGCTCCGAGCAACCCCGTGAAGCAAACGGCCCCGGCCGTGAGGGCCAGGATGACCTGCATATCCCGGCTCACGAGCCGGCCTGTGCGTCGAAGCGGTATCCGGTGCCTCGCACCGTCACGACAAGCCGTGGGTCGGACGGGTCGCGCTCGATCTTCTCTCTCAGCCTGCGGACGTGGACCGTGACCGTCGACACGTCGCCGAAGTCCCATCCCCAGACCCGGCGCAAGAGCGCTTCCTTGGTGAACGCCTCGTCGCTGTGGCTCATCAGGTAGGCCAGCAGGTCGAACTCACGATGGGTAAGGCTCAGCGTCTCGTCACGGAGCCGGGCCGTGCGGGCCTGAAGGTCGACATACAGATCCCCTATGGCGACGGTCTTCGGCAGCATCGAGCTGGCGCCCAGTCGCTCGGAACGCCGCAGCAGAGCCTGGACGCGAAGGACCGCCTCGCGAGGGCTGAAGGGCTTGACCACATAGTCGTCGGCGCCCACCTCGAGGCCGAGCAACCGGTCATCCTCTTCACCGCGGGCGGAGAGGATGATCACCGCCGCGCCGTCATCGTCCGCACGCCTGCGCTGCAGCACCTCCAGCCCGCTCATCCCGGGCAGCATGACGTCCAGGATCACGACGTCCGGCTTCCACTGCGTCCACTCCTGCAGCGCGCTGGCTCCGTCCGCGGCGATCCGGGGGTCGAATCCGGCCTTGCGAAGATACGCCGACAGCACCTCGGACACCGTCGAGTCGTCCTCAACGACGAGCACTCTGGCGACCATGCTCCGAGCCTATGGCCAGGCCCGGCCGAACCGAGGACATCGGCGCATGATCCGGCCACCCGTAAGGGTTTCGTCATGCGCAGCCGCCACGCCCGAGGGTTGGCTCCCTTATAGTCCAGAAGGTGAGAGGCGACACGATTGACGTGATTCTGCCCTGTCTCAACGAGGCGCAGGCGTTGCCCTGGGTCCTGACCGGGATGCCGTCATGGGCTCGTCCGATCGTGGCGGACAACGGCTCGACAGATGGGTCGCCCGACATCGCCAGGTCGTTGGGTGCCAGGGTCGTCGACGTCCAACAGCGGGGCTACGGCTCGGCCTGTCATGCCGGCCTCGAAGCGGCGACCGCTGATGTCGTCGCCTTCATGGACACCGACGCCAGCCTGGATCCGGGCCAGCTCGACCGGCTCCGCGAAGCGCTTGCCGACGACGTCGACCTGGTCATCGGATGCCGTCAGCCGGTCGGCCGCGGAGCGTGGCCCTGGCACCTGCAGATGGCCAACCGGGAGGTCTGCCGACGGCTACGCCGCCGCACCGGACTGCGTCTGACAGACATCGGGCCGATGCGACTCGCACGCCGAGCTCCATTGCTTGGCCTACAGATCGAGGACCGACGATCCGGCTAC
>JAYSQH010000310.1:0-8109 GCA_043721655.1 Phycicoccus sp.
GGGCTCCTCCTCCCTGAGGGTTCCCGGGGCCGCAAAGGGAGTCGCGGCCCCGGGAAGTGGTGGACTGCCTTACGGCAGCGTGTAGCGGGTTGACACGAACGAGTCGAAGTACGCCGTGCCGGTCATCGAGTTCGTGACCCCGGCTGTCAGGCCGAGCAAGGCGGTCTCAACCCGATCGGCGCTGGTATTGCCGGTCTGTGTCGAGACGACCACCCCGTCGAGCTTGAGCAGCAATGATCCGGCGGTGGCAGCCGACCAGTCGACCTGGATGATGTGGGGTCCGGCCGGCAGGCTGATCCAGGTGGGGAGGCTTGCCGAGGCCGACATGACGGTCGCGATCTGGTTGACCCCTGACACCTTGCGGAACTGCACTGCAAACGCCTGCGTGGCCGCCGTTCGCGCCTCGAAGAGCGTGAGCACCGAGCTGGCGTTGGTGCCAGAGGTCAGGGTGTTGGCGTTGAGGGCGAACGACGCGTGGTAGATCGTCTCAGCGGTCGGTGAGTTGTCGGTCACGTAGCGCACGCCGTTGGACCCGTTGCCAGCCAACGTCACCTCCAGGCCACGGTTCGTGCCGCCCAAGGGGATGCCCGCGGCCAGCGTGACCGATACCGAGCCGGTGCTGTTGGACCACCCGAACGGTGACGCGGTCGACGTGAACGCGTTGGAGAAGATGCTGTTCACGCGAACCGTGACCGTGGTGTTGACCGCGTTGCTCCAGTTGCCTGCCGCGTCCTTGACCCGGAGGTTGAACCGGCTCGCCCCAGAGGGGAGGCCGGCCAGCGGCACCGTCGCCACGATGTTTCCGCCCACGACGGCAAACGGCACACTGGTGCCCTTGCCGACGCCTGGGTCGGTGGTGCCGAGCCAGAACTCAGCGGCTGCAAAGCCACCCAGCTCATTGACGGGCAGCGGCGCGGTCAGCGTCACCACACCGGTGGTCGGGTTCTGGCTGCCCGTGACGCTCACGAGCACGGGGGCGACCTTGTCCACGACCAGGTTCATCGTGTACACGGGACCCCAGTTGCCCGCCGCGTCCAGGCCGCGGACAGACACCTGGTGGGTGCCGTTGCTCAGCGACCTGACCTGGGAGATGGGGATCCCCCCGGCGACTGACTCCGTCGAGCTGTTCATGGCCCCGTCCACCGGTGCCAGCTGGGCCCCGGTGCCTGGGGCACCGACGGTGTCCAGGAAGAACTCAGCATCGGTCAGGTTGCTCTGCAACCCGGCCACGTTGGGATCGGTCATGGTGGCCGAGACCCACAGGTACCCCGGGTGGGCAATGGATGTCAGGATCCCGTTTGTCGGGTTGGGTGCGACATCGGCGCCGGTCACGCCGGGGCCAGTCTTGTCCACGGCCAGGGGGATGTCCAGGGTTGGGCCCCACAGACCGAGGGAGTCATGGCTGTGAACGAAGACGTGGTGCATGCCTTCTGCGAGCGCCAAGACGGTTGCCGCCGGGATGATCGGGTCCAGAGAGACGACCGTGGCCACGCGGTTGGGTGTGATCGGTGTGCCGGAGCTGTTGGCCCCGACGGTGTCCAGGAAGTACTCGGCGCCGTCGATCATGCCTCCGGCAGCTCTGTCGTCACCGGTTGCCGAGATGGCAACCGCAAGGCTGCCGTTGGTGGGAGTGGGGTTGGCGCTGCCACCTGTGGTCTGAGGACCGGTCTTGGGCAGGTTCAGGATCGTCGCGCCCACCACACCCCAGTTGCCGGCTTTGTCTAGCGCGCGAACAAACACCGTGTGCTTGCCGGCGGGGAGGGCTGCGAGCACCGCGGTGCTGATTGTGCCCGTCGCGCCGGCAACGTTGACAGCTTCGGCGAAAGCACTCATCGGGGTGCCGAAGCCAGCCCCGGTGGTGACGGCGTCGTCGATGACAAACTCGGCCTGGGTTACCAGCGAACCACCGGTTGTGGCGTCGCTCAGGTCGGCGGTCACGGTGACATTCGCCAAACCGTTGGAGGGGTTGGGGGATGCGGTGACGTGCGAGGAGACCGGGCCCACACCGTCGGTGAGCGGCGGGGGCGCAGCGGTGTCCAGGAAGGTGAGCATGCCTCCGAAGGCGAAGTTCAGCGGGTTAGCGGTGGTCTGCCCGTTGTTGTCCAGCCGGCCGGCTGCTTCATACAGCGCGAGCTTGGACTCCGGGCCGGACGGCATCGTGACAAAGGTGTCCGCAGTGGCTCCGGGGTCGACCGCCATGGCGATCTGGGCCTCGGCGAACTTCTGGGCATGACCGTCCTGGGCAACCTGTGTCTGGTCGCCGCCGAGCAGGCTCATGGAGTGCGTCTGTGAACCGACGTTGACGTAGCGCAGCAGGACCTTGTGAATCTGGTCGGTGCTGATCGGGTCCGTGGAGGGGAACGGCTTGCCGTTGATCAGGCGGTATGCCGGTGCGAACTTGCGCATGTCGAAGGTCGCCGGTGCGGCGTTGAGCGCGGGGTCGATCTCGCTGAGCACGAGAACGGCTTCGTCGTCGTACGTCGTGGTGGGGTAGCCAGTCGCGGCGCCGTAGGCCGACCCGTCGGCGGGGCGAACCACGAGCGCACCGGCCAGGCCCATCGCGACCTGCCGGGTGCCGTTGGCTGTGTGCCCGGCCTCGTAGATGAACGTGCCGGCGCGAGAGGCCGTGAAGGTGTAGGTCTTCGCAGGATCGGCGGTGCCAATACCGGTCTCCTCAGCAGCAGCCGACAGACTGCCGGCTGCGAACGCCGTGGTCGGCTGGCCCGGGAAGGTCAGGGAGACCTGCTGGCCGGCGATCTGGTTGTGCAGGGTCACCGAGACGGTGTCGCCCTGGTTGACCACCAGCAGCGGTCCCGGTGCAGTTGCCGAGCCGGCCGCGCCGGTGCTCGAGAAGCCCCAGATGTTGATCGGCGCACCCCCGAGCATCGAGGTGGTGCCCGGCATGGCGTAGAGGTCACAGGTATCCGTGGTGACGGTCACGGTGCAGCCCTGGGGGGCCAGCTTGCCCGCCGCTGCCGCGGGGACAAGGGCCGAGGGGACCGCGACCGAGGGGCGCGCAGCCGCTTCCGTGGCAGCGTGAGCGTTGAGCGGCAGGGCGAGCAGACTGATCGCCGCCACCACGCTCGCGGCCGCCAGAAGGGCGACGCCGCGAACGGTGTACGAACGCGTGGCTGATCTGTCAGCAGTGCCGATGAGTGTCATCGCCAGTCCTCAATTCGCCGGGCAACCGTTGGGAGGATCGATGCGGAAGATCGTCATCATTCCCCCGAAGGTTGCGCCGTAGTTGGTGGATTGCACGAGCGAGTGGCTATGGGCGATGTGGTAGTACTCGCCGCACTGGTTGTTGGAGGTGATCGTCGTGGGCAGGGGGTTCTTGGTCCCCAGGTACGGGCTCTCGCTGAACCACGTGTCCGTACCGACGAGAAGCTGGTCGGTGATGGCCGGGATCTGGGTGGGAACGGGGTTGGTCAGTGCGTTCCAGTGCTCGACGTCACGCCAGTCCATCAGCGCGTCAACCGTCTGTCCGGGCTGCACGTCGAGGTCGTACTTCTGGTACGACAGATCCTGAACCGCGGGGCCGGCCAGGGCGTGGCCGTCCTTGTTGACCACACGTTCGTCACTGCCGTGAGGGTGGAACGGGTAGTTGACGGTGCCGGCGTTGAGGTAGCGGATCACGGCGGGCAAGGGGTTGTTGATCGCGTCGTATGGACGGATGTGCACGAGCGCGCCATAGGGCTGGTTGGGCAGCCACGAGGCATTGTTGGGCGCGAGCGTGTCCGGCATACTGCGCCCGTTGATCATGAAGTACCGGGCCCGGAACGCCTTCCAGTCGATCGGCTGCGACCTCTCGACCGCCAGGTGCAGGTTCGGGTCGACCTCCGAGAGCATGAATACGTACTCGTTGTTGATGTTGAAAGCCGAGTCCGGCCGGTCGTTGACGTACCCTCGGCCGGCGACCTGGTTGGCGTTGGGCGCGGGGCGCACGACCAGCGCGCCATACATGCCCATCTGCACCTGCTTGTTGATGTCCGTGCCGCTCTCATAGAGGTAGGTGCCCGGGGTGCCCGCGGTGAACGTGTAGGTCACCGAGCCGTTTGTGGCGTCGGCACCCTGCACCAGGGAGGTGAGCGAGCCGCCGCCGTCCATCTGCGGCTGGGCCGGGTTGCCGTTGGCCTTCACGCCCTTTTGCCCAGGGAACACGATGGACGTCGCCTCGGGCAGCGTGTTGTGCAAGATGATGGTGACGGGCTGACCGGAGGTCACGCACAGTGTCGGCCCCGGGAGCTGGAAGCCGCGAGCGCTGTTGCCGTAGCTCCACATGTAAATCGAGTTGCCGTCCGGGGTCGAGACGTATCCGTCTCGGGCCGTCAGTGAAAATGTCTGCTGCGCGTTGGTGTCGCACAGCAGGCCCTCGGAGGTTGCGGCTCCAGCAGAGCCGGGGTTGGTCACCGCAGCGGCGACGATCATCGCAACGACCGTCCCTGCGACGGCGAGCCGCCTCGGGGCGAGGTGGGAAACGAGTTTCATGGCATCTCCTCGGTCGGTGTCGTCACGCGTTCGCGACGGTCTGTGGTGCATAGGTGCCGGGCGCCGCGACCAGGATCTTCGTCATCATGCCGCCGTAGCCGGGACCACCGCCGTTCTGCAGGTATGAGTACTTCCGGTCGTACAGGAAGTACTCCCCAGGGCTGTTCGGCGCCACGAAGATGATGTCGCGGCTCTCGCCGGGGCCCACGCCCACGGTGTTGGTGGTGATGTAGTTGCTGATGCCGTCGCGGCCCTTGAGCAGGCTGGCGTCCTTGGCCACGATCTGAAGGTCGATGTTGTCGACACTCATGGTGTGGTTCTGGTAGCCCAGGTTGGACATGCGCAGCAGCACCCGGTCGCCGGCGTTGCAGGTGATCAGCGAGGAGTTCGGCTGGCTCTGCAGTCGGGGGTCGGCGGATGTCAGGTTGCCGGATGCGTCTCTCGCTCCGTTGGGCGCAGTCGTGTCCGGGTAACCCCGTCCGTTGAGCAGCCAGAAGCTGGGGTCGTAGTCGGTCCAGTTGCTGACCTGGATATGCGCATCGCGCCAGTGCGCCGCCGACCACAGCTCGGTGATCATGAACGCGAACTCACGGTCGTAGCCCGTGGAACCGTCGAAGTCGTTGTAGGCGTACTTGCCGGGTGGGATGGTCGCGCCGATAGTGCCACCCCACGGATTGGGCTGACCTGCTGCGAGCTCGGGGCGGACGACGACGACTCCATCATTCGTCTGGTTCTGCTTGGGCCGGACGAACACCATGCCCGTCATGCCCATCTGTACGTGCTCGACGTCCTCGAAGTGGCAGTGGTACATGTACGTCCCGGCGTCGTGCGGGCGGTAGAAGTACGACAGGTCGCGCCCGACAGGGACGGACAGCGAGAGCTCGGGGACGCCGTCGAAGAGCGGGATGGCGTTGACGAAGCCGTGCCAGTGAATCGTGTGCCCGTCGAACAGGTCCGGGCGCACCAGCAGTCCCAGGTTTGTCAGCGTGATGGTGATGTCGTCCTCCTCGTCGAAGGCCATCATCGGCGCGCTGATCTGCGCCTTGCCCCGCTGAGCGGCCACCTGGGCGGGAGTCAGCCCGGTGACGTCGCGGAAGCCGAACACGTACGTGTTGCGATCGGCCGGTGCCAGGGAGTCTGGGAAGAACGGCAGGTCTGCGGGAGCGCCCGCAGGCATGGAGACCCAGCCGTCGGTGCCGGCCAGGTGCACCGTCTTCTGCGGGTGCGTCCCAGGCGTGTAGGTGGCAAGCCCAGGTGTAGCCGCACCCGCCAACGGGGCCACGAGAAGCCTGGAGCCGAAGACAGTGGCGCCGGCCAAGACTGCTCCACCGGTGAGGAACGAACGGCGGTCGAAGCCGGGGAGTGATCTGTTCTCGTTCACGGGATCTCCAAGGGGATGAGACGGGCGGAGTCTGGGGTCGACCACAGTGAGGTGGTCATGGCAGCTGGTCGGAGCCGGCGTCGTACCGGGCATTCGGACCGTTACCGGATGGCCGGGGCTGTCCGTCGATGTCCCTGTTCGGCGCTGCGACGAGGTAGACCCAGCCGCTGGTCCCCGCGCCCCAGCGCACCTGCACACTGTCCGTACCGCGACCCCATGCCGGGGAGGTGGAGTTGGCCAGGTGGTAGTTGCCCAGAAGGTACGGCGGCAGGATCAGGGACACGATCGCCGCTTGGCGGAACGCCGGGTAGGTGCGCAACCGGAGGATGTTCACGGCCACGTCGTACGTCTGGTCCACGAAGACCGGGTTGTCACTGGTGGTGACATTGGTGCCACCGTCGGTGCCCCGAGCTGTCTGGATGACCGAGTTGATCGGTGAGAGCGAACCTGTGTTGTCCGCGGTACCCATGTCCCAGTGGTTGGCGTCGGCAGCGGTGATACCCGTGACGACCCCGCTGAAGGTGCCGGCGCGGTTGTCCCAGAACACGTCGTTCAGAAGCGTGGGCTTGCTGAACACTGTGGTGCCCAGGGTTGCCGAGCCGGGGAACAGGAGGGTGTCCCGCAACCTGGCCTGCAACGGGTCACTGTTGGCGGCCGTCGACAGGCCTGCGGGAGCCGCGTCGCCGTTGCTGGTGACAGCGGTTGCGGTGGTGATGTTCCGGGCAACCGTGTTGTTGACCACGTTGACGAAGGCCGCATCGTCCAGGGCCAGGCCTCCGCCCTCGTGGGCGGAGACGTTGTTGGCGATGGTGTTGTTGGTGATGTTGATGGTCTCGGGGTTGGCCTTGCTGATGTGGCTGCCGCTGGTCTGCAGCAACCGCACGCCACCGCCGTCGTCGTTGGCCAGGTTGGACTGGATCACGTTGGCGTCGATCGTCACCGGGCCTGAACCCGCTGACAGCTGCGTCGGGTCGGCCGGCAGCTCGCCGGCGATCATGACGCCGGCGCCTTCGTCGTAGGAGGCGTTAAACCAGATCCGGTTGTTGGTGATCGTGCCGCCCTGGGCGTTGTAGCCGAAGGCTGAGACCGCGCCGCCGTACTCCGAGGAGTGGTTGCCGCAGATCGCGTTCCCGTCGACCAGGTAGTTGTTGCTGCCGGTGAACAGCCCGATCGCGCCGGCGAGGTTGGTGCCGCCGTTGTCACGGATCTGGTTGTGCGCCAGCACCAGGTTGTTGTTCTTGTTGTCACCGACGTAAGGCGTGCCGACACGAACAGCTCCGCCGTAGGAGCCGCCGTTGCCGCGGATCACGTTGTCGGTGAGTTGTAGCCCGGTGACGTTGCGGTGAACATAGATGCCGCCGCCCTGGGTGATGAGTGCACCAGCGGCACCGTACGGCGTCTTGACGCCTCCGGTGATCGCGTTGACGTTGCCCGCGAAGTCCGACTGCGCCCCACCGGTGATGGTGAAGCCGTCAATGCTTGGGGTGTAGCCGACAGGCAGCACTCCGGCCAGAGCCGGGTCGTCCAGCACCGTGATCACGGCGGCGTCCGGAACGGCCTGGTTGCCCGTGTATCTCAGGCCGCTGAGCAGGGTGATCCACCTCGCGCCGCTGGGGTTGTCCGGGTTGAACCCCGCACCATCGATGATCGATCCAGGCACGTACTTGAGGCCCTGGAACCCGCCTGGTCCTACGCCCTGGATGCGTATCTGGTGGTGCACGATCACGTTCTCCGTGTACTCACCCAGCGGGTTGTCTATGGTCTGGGTGTTGGGCCAGACCACGACCAGCCAGAACGGCCTCAGTGCGGTGGGCTTGGCTGCCTCCAGAGCGGCCTGGATGGTCGCATAGTGCCCGGGGGCCGTGCCGCCGACCTCGGCGATCCGTGGCCTGTTCACAACGTTTCCGTCGTTGATGTTTGACGGAAGAAGCACGTTGAGCTTGAGGGCGTTGTATGTCGAGAGCCCGCCAGCGCCCGCCCTCGTGATGCTCAGGTCGTAAGCACCTGCGGCGAAGTCCAACGGAAGGGTGAAGGTTATCTGGGTGTCAATCCAGCTGGCGGTGGTCCTGGGGGCGCCGCTGAGCTTGAGAATCCCGGTAGTTGCACCGAAGCCGATGCCCTTGACGGTGACTGTCCGCCCGGCAGGGTCGGCGTTGTTGCGGACGTAGGGCCGGTCGACGTTGAAGACCTGCGGCGCGGCCGATCCCAGGTCACACATGGTGGGGTTGGCCACCGTGGTG
>JAYSQH010000311.1:0-5707 GCA_043721655.1 Phycicoccus sp.
TCTCATAGGGAAGAGCGCAACGACCTGAGCCGGGACAGTGAGGACTCGCGACCGAGGATCGCCATCGACTCGAACAACGGAGGCGAGATCCGGCGCCCAGTAACCCCCACGCGCAACGGCGTGAAGGCGAACTTGGGCTTGAGGCCCATACCCTCGACCAGGGCCGCGCGCAGGGCTGCCTCGATGTCGGCGGCGGTCCAGGTGGGCAACGTCGCGATCGTCGCGATCGCCGCGTCCAGCACTGCGTCGGCGTCGTCCTTGAGCTGAGCTCGTGCATCGTCCTGCACGACAAGCTCACCGTCGCCGACCAGGAGGAAGGCGAGCATGCCCTCGGACTCCGAGAGCAGCTGCATACGCTCCTGGATCAACGGGGTCGCAGCCCTGATCAGCTCGATCTGCGCTGCTGGGGGCTCCGGGTCCAGGACGCCGGTCAGGCTGAGGTGGCCGACGATGCGGGCTGCCAGCTCGTCGCAGTCCAGCGAGCGGATGTAGTGACCGTTCAGCCAGCCGAGCTTGTCGAGGTCGAAGATCGGGCCCACGGGGTTGACCTTGCCCCAGTCGAAGTCGGCGACGAACTCATCGAAGGTGAAGACCTCGCGCCCGTCCTCCTTCGGCGGATAGGCAAGCAGCGCAAGGAAATTCACCAGGGCCTCAGGCAGATAGCCCTGCTCACGGAACCAGGTCAGGCGGGCGGCAGGGTTCTTGCGCTTGCTGATCTTGGACTTGTCCGGGTTTCGCAGCAACGGCATGTGGGCGTAGGCGGGCAGCTCCAATCCAAGCCACTGATGGAGCAGGACGTGTTTGGGGGTGGAGCTGATCCACTCTTCACCGCGTACGACGTGGGTGATCCCCATCTCGTGGTCGTCGACGACAACGGCCAGGTGATAGGTCGGGAAACCGTCGGCCTTGACGATGACCTGGTCATCGGGATGGGGCGCGTTGAGCTCGCCTCGGATGAGATCCGTGAACCGGGTGTCGAAGCCGGCGGGGATGAGCATGCGCACGACCGGAATCTCCGAGAAGCCGGGGAGTGCGGCGCGCTCGTCGCGGGTCTTTCCGACGCACAGCCGGTCGTAGCCGGTCGGCTTCTTGGCCTTCTGCTGCGCCTCTCGCATCTGCGCCAGACGCTCCGTCGAGCACCAGCAGTGGTACGCGTGTCCGCTCTCCAGCAACCGGTCGACATACGGCGTGTAGCGGTCCAGTCGCTCCGACTGGCGGTACGGCGCATACGGTCCCCCGATGTCCGGGCCCTCGTCCCAGTTGAGGCCCAGCCAGTGCAACGTGTCGAAGATCTGCTGCTCGCTGTCCTCTCGGAACCGCGCCTGGTCGGTGTCTTCGATCCGAAGGATGAACTGCCCGCCTTGCTGACGCACAAAGGCCAGGTCGAACAGCGAGACGTATGCCGTGCCAACGTGCGGATCGCCGGTAGGCGAAGGCGCAACACGCAGGCGGACAGGGCGAGATGCGGTGGGTGCAGTCATGATGAGCCGATTCTAATCAACCGATTCCGCGGGCGATCGAGCTGCCCCGAACGGCGGTCAGTCGCGACGGATGAACGGGTTCGAGAGGGTGCCGATCCCCTCGATCTCGACCTCGACGCGTTGCCCTGGCTCCACCGGCCCGACACCGGCGGGCGTACCGGTCAAGATCACGTCACCGGGCAACAAGGTGAAGGCCTGCGACACATGAGCGACCAGCGTGGCCACGTCGTGGATCATGTCGGAGGTCCGGCCGTTCTGGACGACGTCGCCATCGCGACGGGTGATGATCGAAAGGTCAGCCGTGTCGAGGTCGGTCTCGATCCAGGGCCCAAGCGGGCAGAATGTGTCGAACCCCTTGGCCCGGGACCACTGACCGTCCGAGCGCTGCAGGTCGCGGGCAGTGACGTCGTTGGCGCAGGTGTAGCCGAAGACGACGTCCCTGACCCGCTCTATCGGGACGTCCTTGCACATCCGGCTGATGACTACCGCCAGCTCGCCCTCGTAGTGCACCTCGGCGCTCTGCCTCGGCATGACGACCGGGTCATCGGGGCCGACGACGGCGGTGTTCGGGATCAGGAACATCAGCGGCTCGGCGGGGGGCTCACTGCCCATCTCGGCGGCATGGGCCGCGTAGTTCTTGCCGATGCCGATCACCTTGCTGCGCGGGATGATCGGTGCCAGCAGGCGGACGTCATCGAGCAGGACGCGGCTGCCGGTGAAGACAACCGGCTGGTACAGCGGGTCACCCTGGATCTCGGCAATCCACAAGGCCCCGGGCCCCCCTTCGACGATGCCGTAGGTAGGGTCCTCACCGGTCGTGTATCTCGCTATGCGCACGGACCCGACCCTATCCGCCCTTCATTTCCGGGCCCTCACGTCAGCGTGCCTGAGCCGTCAGACGTGCAGAGGTACCTGCTCGACGGAGGTCCTCAGCGCGAAGCCAGGCGAGCTCGGTCGGGTGTGCATGTGTGGCGGCAGGTCAGCGCACTGGTACCGACTGGCGCCACAGCCCGTAGGTGATCCCGTCGACCAGGGCGATCCAGCTGGCCTCAACGATGTTGGGCGCCACGCCAACGGTATTCCAGGACGTCGCGCCGTCCGAGGTCTCGATGAGCACGCGGGTCACGGCGTCAGTGCCGTGCGCCGAGTCAAGGATGCGCACCCGGAAGTCGATCAGCTCGAGCTTGTCCAGCTCGGGATAGGCGGCCGAAAGCGCCACTCGCAGAGCGTGGTCGAGTGCGTTCACCGGGCCGTTGCCCTCTCCGGTGGCCACGACGCGTTGGCCGGCCGCAGTGAGCTTGACTGTGGCCTCGGACATGGCCTGCCCCATGCCGGTCGAGTCGGTGATGACACGCCAGGACTCGACCCCGAAGTATCTAAGGGCCGTACCCTCGACCTCGGCATGCAGCAGCAGCTCGAATGATGCGTCAGCGGCGTCGAACGTGTAGCCCGCCTGCTCCATCGTCTTGACCCGGGCTACGACCCGGCCGAGCAGCTCAGTCTCCTGGCTCAGGTCGTAGCCGAGCTCGCGCCCCTTGAGCTCGATGCTGGCCCGTCCCGCCATGTCCGAGACCAGCATCCGCATGTCGTTTCCGACGGCGGTGGGGTCGGTGTGCTGGTACAGGTCGGGGTCGATTCTGATGGCACTCGCGTGCAGGCCTGCCTTGTGCGCAAAGGCACTTGCGCCGACGTAGGGCTGTCTGCTGTACGGCGGAACGTTCGTCACCTCGCTGATCGCGTGGGCGATCCGCGTGGCCTCGCGAAGCCGGCTCTCAGGCAGAACCCGGCGCCCCTGCTTGATCTGGAGGTTGCTCACCACCGTGAGCAGGTCAGCGTTACCGGTGCGCTCGCCATACCCGTTGATGGTGCCCTGAACATGGGTGGCGCCGGCGGCGACGGCGGCCAGGGAGTTCGCCACCGCGCAACCGGTGTCGTTGTGGCAGTGGATCCCCAACCGTGCCTGGCTCGCGTCCAGAACGTCCGCGACGATGTCGCTCACCTGAGGCGGCAGCATGCCTCCGTTGGTGTCGCACAGGGCGATGACCTCAGCCCCGGACTCGGCCGCGACACGCAAGACCTCCAGCGCGTATGCCCGGTCGGCCAGGTAGCCGTCGAAGAAGTGCTCGGCATCAAGGAAGACCCGCCGACCCTCACCGCGCAGGAAGGACACCGTGTCCCGAATCATCGCGAGGTTCTCGGGAAGCGTTGTGCGCAAAGCGGACTCGACGTGACGGACATGCGCCTTGGCGACGAGCGTGACCACTGAGGCACCCGAGTCCAGGAGCGCCCGGACCTGCGGATCGTCTGCTGCCGTAGCGCCTACGCGCCGGGTGGCGCCAAAGGCAGCGAGCGTCGCGTTGTGCAGGGTCAGCTCGTGGTGGGCCCGGGTGAAGAACTCGGTGTCCTTGGGGTTCGCGCCGGGCCAGCCGCCCTCGATGAAACCGACACCCAGCTCGTCCAGGTGCATGGCGATAGCCAGCTTGTCCGTGACCGAGAGGTTCAGGCCCTCTTGCTGGGCGCCATCGCGCAGCGTGGTGTCGTACACCTGCAGGTCAGTCATCGTCAGCCCTGTCTCGCGAGACGAAAAAAGACCCCCCAGGGGCTGGGAGGTCTGCGCGGCGGGAAAAGCCCCGTCGCGCTAGTCGATAATGACGCTGGTGGTGGCCACGAGCGTCCATGTGTTGCTCACGGAAGAATCGTGGCACGCCCGTCCACCATCTGGCTACCCGTCTCGCACAGTGGTCATCGCACCATGGTGTTGGTGGTGCGGTCATGGAACCGTGGTGACCCGCTCAGCGCAGGCCCGGATGAGAGCGTCGAACAGTCGGCCGTCGTGCCCCGCCTCAGGGTGCCACTGCACCGCCAGCCGGAAACGCGACGCCCGATGCTCCATCGCCTCAAGCGTGCCGTCGGGAGCCCAGGCTGCCGCCAGATAGCCGGGGTGACTTGAGACGGACTGGTGGTGGTAGCTCGGTATGACGACCTCCTGCCCTAGCAGAGCGCTCACCGTGGTGCCCTCGACCGTGCGAACGGAATGAGAGCCATAGACCCCGGGGGCGGGCGAGTGCTCGTCGTGCCCGACCAGGTCGGGCAGGTGCTGGTCCAGCGTCCCCCCCGCCGCCACAGCCATGACCTGCATGCCACGGCAGATCCCCAACACCGGCGTATCCCGTTCTCGCGCGACCGTGGCCAACGCCAGCTCGAGGGCATCGCGATCGGGCCGTGCAGTCTGCACGCTGGGGTGCGGGTGTGCCGCATATCGTCCGGGGTCGACGTCGGCCCCGCCAGCCAGGATCAGCCCGTCCAGGCGCGAGATGATGGCGCGGGCCATCTCGTCATCGGCGTCTACGCGGGGCGGGATCAGCACCGCGATGCCACCGGCGCGCTCGACCTGGACCACATAGTTGTGGGGCAGCAGTGCGTGCGGCATGCTCTGCCACACCCCGCGCATGGCCTCCTCGACATAGCAGGTGATGCCAATGATCGGTCGAAAGTTGTTGGTGTCCATGACTATTGGTGATCCGGGGATCAGAGCGGAGTGACATAGGCGCCGGCAATCCCGCCGTCGACCATGAACTGTGCCGCCGTGATGAAGCTCGACTCGTCGCTGGCCAGGAACAGCACAGCACTGGCGATCTCTTCGGGCTCGGCGAACCGACCGACCGGTATGTGAACAAGGCGTCGCGCCGCGCGTTCAGGGTCGTTGGCAAACAGCTCCTGAAGTAGTGGGGTGTTGACCGGTCCGGGGCAGAGCGCATTGACGCGGACCCCCTCACGGGCGAACTGCACCCCGAGCTCGCGCGACATCGAGAGCACGCCGCCCTTGCTCGCCGTGTAGGAGATCTGCGAAGTGGCGGCCCCCATGACGGCCACGAAGGACGCCGTGTTGATGATCGAGCCTCTCTTCTGCTCGAGCATGTACGGCAGGGCCGCCTTGCAGCAGAGGTAGACGCTGGTCAGGTTGACCTCCTGCACCCGTCGCCAGGCGTCGAGGTCGGTGGTGAGGATGGAGTCGTCCTCGGGCGGCGAGATGCCCGCGTTGTTGAACGCGATGTCGACGCTGCCGAACTCTTCCTTGGCGGTTCGGAACAAGGCCTCGACCTGCTCGGGGTTCGTCACGTCGCAGAGGACGAATACGCCGCCGAGCTCCTGCGCGATCCGCGAGCCGTTGGCGTCGTCGACGTCGCCGATCACGACCCTGGCACCTTCAGCGGCGAAGCGCCGGA
>JAYSQH010000312.1:0-2052 GCA_043721655.1 Phycicoccus sp.
TGGAGCTGAGGGGACTCGAACCCCTGACCCCCTCGTTGCGAACGAGGTGCGCTACCAGCTGCGCCACAGCCCCGTGGTGCGGACGAAACGATAACACCGCGACGGGCCCAGCCCGAATCCGGTCAGCGGGCGAGGAAGGCTGCCATCAACAGGCCTTTCCCTGATGCAGGCCATGGCATCGATGAGGGCCTCTTCAAACCCCTTGGTATGCCGGCTGGCAGAGCGCCGTCTCAGGCCCCCGCGGCACGGCGACGATCGAGCAGCTCGTCAAGCTCGCCCTCGTCGACCACACCGTCAAAGCTTGACGGCTGCGGAGTCGTACGCTCGGTGACCGCCGTCGCCACGGGTGCAGGACGCTCGGCCTTTGCCTTGAGCGTGTACGTCGGTGGCGGCACAGGGACAGGCGCCCAGCCCGTCAAGTCCACCTCGGCCGGAGATACGGCCTCAGTTGGGGCCTCAGATCCGGTCAGCTCCGCGAGGCCGGCCGCGCCAACAGCCTTGGACGCAACCACCGGCTCGACCTGGGCTGCCATCCCAGAGGCCGCGCGAGCGGCCCGGGCTGCGGCCGCGCTGGCCGACCGCGCCGGAGCCGCCGTGGACGCACGCGCCGGCGCGCCAGGACGACGAGCGGCGCGCTCGGCCACGGCGGCATGACGCAACGAGGCAACGTTGGACGCCAAGGCGACGACGGCGATCGGCACGCTCCACCAGGCCAGGACCGAGAACCCGGCCAGGACCGAGACGACCACCACCAGTGACAACGACGCCAGGAACGAGAGACCGCGAACGCGACGCATCGGCATCCGGGCCAGGGTTTGGAATACGCCGCCCACAGACTGCACGGACACCGAAGGGCGCTCCTGGACAACTGCTGTCTGAGACTGGGCCCGCTTCACGACGACCTCAGGACGGGACGACCGCGCTGGGCTGATGGAGTACGAACGTGGTTGCGGCAGCGACAGGTCGGACTCGGGCAGCGGAATCCGACGTTCGAGCACTCGCATGGCATCGGAGAACCGGTCAACCGACCGGGCTGTGGCGAGGTGCTCGCGACGACGGACCCAGTGCTGGAGCAGATAGGCAGCCCAAATGGCAATGATGACAAGGAAGATCAGACCGCTGGGCTGCACGAACACGACGTTAGAGCGGTCTGCCGTCCTTACCGTGGACCCGCATCGGTGTGTCGCTGAAGTGACTGATGTTGCCAGTGGTTCCAGCGCTCCACCACCGACGAGCTGCCCAGATCTTCGCTGGTCAACGCAAATGTCCTGTGGTCACGCCATTCTCCGTCAATGTGCAGATAGCGCAGCCGCAGACCCTCATCGCGAAAGCCCAGCTTCTCGACGACCCGCAGGCTCGCCGCGTTCTCCGGCCGGATGTTGACCTCGACCCGGTGCAACCCCAGCCCGACGAACGCGTGGTCGCACGCGGCGGCGAGCGCCAACGGCATGATTCCCTGTCCCGCAACTGACTCGGAGACCCAGTAGCCCGCTGAAGCGCAGCGCAGCGAGCCCCACGCGATCCCGAAGAGATGCATCTGGCCGACCAGCCGGCCCTCCGTCTCGATGACAAAGGGCTGGAGCCGGCCTTCGCTGGCTTCGCGGTCGAACTGCCGAACCAGCTGACGGAAGGCCGGCGCCTTGGCGGACCCCTCGGGCGCCGTTGCCTCCCACGGCCGCAGCCAGTCGGCGTTCCCGGCCCTCAACTGCTCCCACTCGCCCCGGTCCCTGTTCCGCAAGGCGCGCAGGATCACCGGAGCGCCATCGACCCGACGGGCGGTGATCGTCACCGGCCAGAGCCCACCGGTCAATGGTCACCGCCCTGGATCTGCGAAAGAGCATGTGCGACAACGGGTTCGAGCACCGCGAGACCGTCACGCACACCCCCCGTCGATCCCGGAAGGTTGACAACGAGGGCCTGTCCCGCCAATCCGCTGACTCCCCGGGACAACATCGCCGACGGTATGCCGGCCCTCACGCCCGCTGCTCGAATGGCCTCAGCGATCCCGGGGACCAGCCGATCCACGACCCGGAGCGTGGCCTCAGGTGTGCC
>JAYSQH010000313.1:0-7077 GCA_043721655.1 Phycicoccus sp.
GAACGCGGGCAAGGATGTAACGACACGCGTAGCCACTGTTGATCCGCAACGTGTGCAAGTCGGATGTCGCCGCCGACAGCGAATTGATGTTGTCGATCCAGGGGGACAGCCCAGGGGGTGGTGACCGATTAGCCAGATCCGGCCGCGAGAACGCAATGATAGGGACCACAATGTCGGACACAGGGATCTACGCCATGGTGACGCTGCTTGTTGTGTTCCTGGTGGCGGTGGTGTCGAAAGTCAGATCGCGGACCGCGTTTCGCGCGTTCGCCGATTCCCTCTCAGAGTTTGGTGGCACCGTTCATCGGCGGCGCCGAACAGTGGCAGTCGCCGTCATCGGACTGGAGGTAGCGGCGCTCGTGACCTTGGTGTTGCCGACGTCGAGCGCTGCCGCGCACGTCGTTCCCGCGGTTGCTCTGCTGATCGGGTTCTCTCTCGCCGTCGCGGTTGTGGCCTCCAAACGACCCGCGTTCACCTGCCATTGCTTCGGCTCGTCATCGACCACCAGCGTAGCTCTGCACCTGGCCGTCAACGGGTTTCTCGTGCTTGTCGGGGTTGCAGCCATGGCAGCCCCTGTCTCCGGCACGGCTTCAGCCGGTGCGCAGCTGCTTGCGGCTGGGCTAGGAGTGATCAGCGGCATCGGGGCGGTCACGATCGGCACGATCCTCGAAGCATTGGCGCCGCGAATGAACGCCACAACGAAAGGTTGATCAGTTTGTCGGTTCGTACAGCTATTGACGTCCTCGTGCTGGTCGTGGTGCTCATTGACTTGGCGCTCACGGCCGGCATCATCCGGCGTCTGCGAACGATGCGTGGCCACGCCGTCACCGAAGGGCCAGCGACCAATCCGCGACCGGGACACCAGGTGGACCTGACCGAGGATAGCGATCCATGGCCGGTCGAGGCGGCTCCCATGCTCACCGGACAGGCGTTGGTGGCATTCGTGGTCCCCGGCTGCTTGGGCTGCGGGCGGCTACAGCGCGAACTCGAAGCGTTCGGCGCCCTTCCTGTTCCGCTTTACTTGATCACTGATCCCTTTTTCGACCAAACCGGCGGTCCCGAGTATCTCGCAACGTGGACCGGGCCCGCTGGTCGACTCGTTGCTCCGAAATCGTTGGATGTCCTCGACTCTTTCGGGCGACCCACTGAGTTCCCGACGGTCGTGCTGTTACAGGATGGTCTCGTGCTTGCCAGTGGTCATCGATTGGACGATGTGACCACTCCGATGGCCCAATTGTCGGCGGCCGCCGCGGGCCGCTCGTTCGCGATCTGACGCGAGCGGGTGCGCAGATGTTGTCCGGATTCAGGGAAGCTGTTCGAATTGCTTTCCGGGTGGCGCCAGGATGCGCGGTTGTCACGACTCTGCTCGGGATTCTCTCCGGCCTCGCTGCGGCGCCCGCTGCATGGCTGACAAAACGCCTCCTCGATGAGCTGACGAGCCATCCGAACGACGCGTCGGTCATAGCGGTAGGCGTGTTGGCTGCCTCAGCGGTCCTGCTTGTTGGAACAGCGACGTGCGCCGCGTACGCAGCCGGAATCGCAGGCACACGCCTAGCAGCGCTGGTGCAGATCGAGACCGAAACACAGCTGGCCGGCGTGTGCGCACGGTTTGTCGGGACGAGTTTCCTCGATGACCCGAAGCAGCAGGACCGGTTGCTGCTCGCGCAACGTGGAGCGCACGATGCGCCGGCATTGGTGACCAGCTCGACCGTCGCATGCTTCAGCTCGATCGCGACGATTTCCGGCTTTATCGTTGTGCTATATGCCTCCTGGCCGGCCATGCTGCTAGCTACCGCTGCGATCGCAGTGCCGGTCTCTTTCATCCAGCGCAACGTCAGCCGTCGCGCAGTCGCTGTCGCCGAGTCCGCCGTCACCTCCTATCGCTGGCGCGACTACTACGCCCAGGTGTTCACCAATCCTGTGTCGGCGCGTGACATCCGCATCCATGGGGCTGAGCAGTTGTTTGTCGATCGACTGTCCGCGCATCTGTCGGCTGCTCTAACACAGGAGACCCGGCAGCAAGCCAAGGCGGCGTGGCTACAGATTGCATTTACTGTCTTGAACGCGGCAATCGCCGCCACCGGCGCAGTTGTCGTGGCTCTAGCGGTGGCGCACGGGCAGATCACGGTCGGCGACTTTGTCCTCTTCCTCGCAGCCGTTGCCGCGGTGCAGGCTAGTTTGTTGGCACTGCTCAAACTCGCCAGCCAGATGGGCGTCAGCCTCGGCGTTTTCGCCCATTACCTGGCATTCACGGCGCCCGTTGAGACACCTCCGACAGCTGTGGGCCCGACTAGTGCGGCTCCGACGCTGCAATCGGGCGTAGAGCTCCGCGACGTCTGGTTCAGGTACCGCGAAGACACCGAGTGGGTGCTGCGCGGAGTCTCCCTTCGGCTGAGCGCGGGACAGAACCACGCCCTCGTCGGGATCAATGGAGCCGGCAAGTCGACCTTGGTCAAGCTATTGTTCCGTTTCCACGAACCCACCAGAGGACAGATCCTCTGGGACGGCATCGACATCGTCCAGATCGACCCCCATGCATTGCGGCGACGGATGGCCGGCGTCCTCCAGGATTATTTCGCCTACGAACTCACGGCTCTGGAGAACATTACCCTCGGCGATCTGGACCATCTGGGGAACACCACCCAGGCGCGCCGGGCTGCCCAACGCGCGAACGTTCTGGAAGTGATCGACAGCCTTCCGGTTGGTATGAATACGATGCTCAGCAGCCGACGCGCCGACAGGGCCGGCGGCGGTGGGGTTTCGCTATCCGGAGGGCAGTGGCAACGCATCGCATTGGCTCGAGCCATGATGCGTCCCAATGCCGATCTGCTGATCCTCGACGAACCCAACTCCGGCCTCGACGCCGCAGCTGAACACGAACTGCACCAGACATTGATGAGCCTTGGCGTTGGCCGAACGCGGCTGCTTATCTCTCATCGGCTCGGGGCACTGAGGCACGCCGACCAGATCATCGTGCTCGATCAAGGCGCCGTATGCGAGTCGGGCACGCACCAGCAGTTGATGTCCAATGCCGGGCCCTACGCCCGACTCTTTAGTCTGCAGGCATCTTCCTACCTCGACCCGGCGACCGCCCCATGAACAAGATGTCGACGGCGACCATCGTCGCGGGTGCAACGGCCGCGACTCTCGCAGCTGTCCTTCGCGGATCAATCACGACCGCCCGCGTGGTTGGTTCAAGCATGGCTCCTACTCTCAAAGACGGGCAGCGCCTGTTGGTTATCCGCCGTCGCTGGCGGCGCCCCGGCCGCGGTGATGTAGTTGTCTTCAGCAACCCTCGGCGACCGCACAGCCCGTCCTGGCTGGTCAAACGCGTCGCCGCGATGGCCGGTGACGTATCTCCGATCGATCAATCGGTCGTGCCGGCGGGGCAGGTCGCAGTGCTCGGCGACGGCCCCGAGAGCCTGGACTCCCGACAGCTCGGAAACATCGAGGAACGGTCTATCCTCGGAGTCGTCGCCCACCCCAGATGGGAAGTGTTTGGCGCCAGGTCCGAAACCTGCTGATCGCCACGAGGTTCGGCACCGCCTGGGCGATCGACCTTCACTCCCGGGCGATCGTGGGCTGGTCCGCCTCGACCTGCAACGACGTCGGCTTCGTAGAGCCAGCCGTGTTCATGGCCTTGTGGCGGCGCGATCACACCGACCGGCCGGTCCTGCCCGGGATGATCCGCCACTCCGACAGTCGCAGGCAGCCAGTACACCTCGATCCGGTTCACCGAAACCCTTGCCCTGCAAGGGCCTTCAGCTTCGATCAGCTCGGTCGGTGGCGCGTATGACAATGCCGCCGCGGAGTCGACGATCGGGCTCTAAAAGAACGAGGCCGTGGCCGCCGGGTCGCCGTTCCAGACCGGCCCGCTGCGCACCCTGAGCGACGTCGAGACCCGTCACGATGAACTACGTCCACTGGTACGACGATGAGCGGCTTCACCGCCAGCTGGGTAGCGTCACGCCCGAGGAGTGCGAGCAGGCCTATTACGCTTCAACCGACTCACCATCCGGTGACGCCGCCAACAAGCAGCCGAACTCGATGTGGCACAGGATGGTGGGCATGATCGTTCGCCTTGCGTAGAGGTGGAGCCGGACAACGGCCGCGGTTTGTGACATGTGATGGTCCCTTGTTGGGTCCAGTACACAGCCAGTACACAAAAAGACCGTTGACGGCACTCAGTCACCATTGCCCTCAACGACGCTGCTTGAGTAATACCAACGGTTTACACGACTATCAACGACCACCAGCGACCCAGACAATGACCTCATAATCCGTCGGTCGTCGGTTCAAGCCCGACCTGCCCCACCACCAGTTTATGGGGTCTGACCTGCAGTGATGGTGATTCTTAGCCTTCCAAGCTCATAGACGAAATGGGTCCCTGGTTGCAGTTGTGGTTGCAGTTGTGGTTGCAGTTGTGGTTGCAGTTCGTTCAGGCGCGCCCCTGTCCGCGGCGGTCCGAATGTGGGCATCTGAGCTAGATTTCTGGCCCGGCCACAACCCGAGCCGGCGGCTCGAATGGGGCAGAACACGGCGGCACGGCGCGGTTGGAGAGCCTGGCCGCCGCAGCCTGCAGCCGCTAATCCCCAGTTGTCGTTCGCCTATCGGGACTCACTCTCATGCTTGCCGATGAACTGGACTACGGGGCCAAGGCCTGCCCGGGGATCGACGCAGGGGTGACCGTGGCTGTCAAGTCGATGCTTCCAGGGGTCCTATGCGACGGCCGGCGGGGCACTCTCGACGGCTGCGTACTCGGCCCAGAAGTCAATAACGAGGGCCGCCAACTCGGTGGGACATTCGAGCGAGGGGAGGGCGCGCGATCCCGTGAGGACCGCTGACCGGGCATCCTTCATCGCGGCCGTCGCCTCGGCGCACTCAGAGGGACTCCACTCACCCCGGTCGTCGGTGGCAATCATCAGGGTGGGGCACCTGACGCGTGCGGCGGCCCAGGCCAGATCCGTCCTGTTGAGGACGCCGGAATGGACGGTCCGCGCGATGGCCCCTCGGTTGGCTCGGGACATGGGGGCAACGAGCGCGTCGACGGCCTCTGGATCAGTGCGCCGCGTGAGATCGGTGAGCATCCCGTCGAGCAGCCCTTGGCGTACCGGCCCGCGCATCCCGATGGCGCGGTAGACGGGGAGCAGCATTCTCACCTGCCGCCGCATCGACGGACTCGCTGCCTGGACCGGCGTGCTGACCGTGATCAGGCTGCGCACCAGCTCCGGTCGAGCTGCGGCCAGCTGCAACCCCACGTGGCCACCCCACGCGCTGCCCAACCAGTCGACGGGGCCCGCGGCCAGCTCGTTCTGAACCTGCGAGACGACCGCGACGGCTCCCTGCACGCAGCGGTCGTTGAACTTGTCCACCACGCGGTCGAGATCGGCACTCGCCCCGAAGGACCACCCGTCGACCAGCACCAAGGTGCGTTTCTGGCGAAGGTCGTCCACCACGCGGTCCCAGCTCCGCGAATCGGTAAACATGCTGTGCCACAGGACGGCCACGTGGGGCGGGCCCGGGACGACCTGGGCGGCGAGCCAACCGAGTTCCGTTTCGATGCGCATCATTTCACTGTACCCGCAGTACAGCGAAGTTGCTAGACTGGATCGCATGCCCCGTCGCTACGAGTCGTCAGTGCGCGCCGAACGAGCCGATGAGACCCGCGACCGGCTCGTCTCCGCGGCCCACGGGCTCTTCCTCCGGCAAGGCTGGACCATGACGACGATGACGCAGGTCGCTGCCGCGGCAGGTCTGGCTCGCCCCACCGTGTACCTCCACTTCGACACCAAGGTCGACCTGTTGATCGCCTGCATCGACACCTCGCTGTCCGAAATCCCCGTCCGGGACCGTGTCGACTACCAGGCGATGGGCAAGGGCACGCCCCCCCAGAGAGCGGCGACCGCGGCACGCTGGCTGCGAGGTGCCTACGAGCGGTCCGCCTCCATCCAGCGGGTCCTGGACGACGCTGCGGTCAGCACCCCCGAGGCAGCCCAGGCACAGACTCGAATGGAGCAGCGTCGACATGACGAGTTCGCCAACGCATGCCGTCTCGTCCTCGGGGGTCACCTCCCACCCAACGCTCTCGTGGATGAAGTCTGGGCTCTCGGCTCGCGCGCGATGTGGTTCAAACTCGCCGAGTGCGGATGGTCACCGGATGATTGGGAGGCATGGTTCGTTCGCGTAGTGCTCGACGCCACCCACACACACGGCGCCAAGGTTTGACATGGTGCCGCCAGCCGCGAACCGTTGCCCGCTCTCGCCCGAAGCACTACACAGCGCACCGTCGGAGCAACTCGTCCCATGCCGCCGAGCGTGCGAAACGGGCGACCCGTGCGTGGCGGTGCCTGGCGGGCGGTTGCGGGGTTCTCCCGATCCGGTTGCGCGACCCTCATCCTCTTCTTACGAGCAGGCGACGGTGACCAGATGTTCATTTCCAGCGTGGGCGAGGACGGCGCTGAGGCGACCTCGCCGAGTACTGCGGGAGTCACATGCGGCGTGGCGCCGACATTCAGCGTGAGTTATCCGCAAAGGGCTGGTGGTTCGATACCTCAACGGTCAGCCCTGAGGACACGGCCCAGAAGATCATCGCTGGGGCCGGCGAGAGAGCGGTCGTCGCGGGGGATCGTCTTACGACGATTGCCGGGGCCTAGCTGCAGCCCGCGCGTGGCGGCTCTGGGACTGCAGTGGAACACTTCGGCGTCGTCGCTCCTTGAACCCGGTATGACTTCCATCGCAATCATCGGATCAGGCGCTGGACGTCGGTGACGTTTCGCCGGGCAGGCCGCACCGCGCCACAACTGACCAACACTGGCCTGGGTGAAGAGAGGTATCCAGTTGTCCCGGCTCATCATCGGATCATCGCCTGGGGCGCCGAAGCGAGCCAGACATGCTGGCCGGGCAGATGAGGGAGTTGCACACCAAGCGTGAGCGCTTGCGCCACCGGGTCAGCGCTGAATGACCCGCCTTGAAGCGGAACCCCAACCACCTGAGGAGACACATCACATGAGCGCCAAAACATGGTTCATCACCGGCACGTCCCGCGGCTTCGGCCGCGAGTGGGCACTGGCCGCCCTG
>JAYSQH010000314.1:0-4064 GCA_043721655.1 Phycicoccus sp.
GGCCGCCCTCTCCCCGCGCCAGATCACGACGCTTCGCTCGGCCTGCCAGGGAACGACTTCGTCCACCCCGAGCTCGGTGGCGGCTTCGACGGCCTGCTCATCGCGGTCCCCCTTGGCCAGCGCCTGAACCAGAACGAAGCGCAGATCCGGTTGTGGTTCTAGCAGAATCGACTCAAGCCGCAGGCTCAGCTCCCCGGGACCGACGCTTGCGACGACTGCCTGGGCACGGTGGCCGACCCCGTCGGCGAGCAGAACCTGCTCGCCGACGCCGATCCGCTTGACCGTGGCGCCGTGACGCCCCTCAGGACCGTCCAGGACGATCATCGACCCGGGGGCGGCACCGGTCAGCCGATCCGCGGGAACGAAGAACATCGGGGCGGTCACGCCTGTTCACCTACCTGCCTACTTGCCCAGAAACGCGTCACGCAGCTTGCCGAACAGTCCTTGTGATGCGGGCGTGAGGCGACCTTCGGGACGCTCTTCGCCTCGAAGGACGGCGAGCTGGCGCAGCAGCTCCTCCTGTGCCGAGGTGAGCTTGGTCGGCGTCTGGATACTGGCATGGACCAGGAGGTCGCCTCGGCCGGTCCCCCGCAGGTGGGTCACGCCGAAGCCCTTGAGGATGACGACGTCGCCCGGCTGGGTGCCGCGCTTGATCTCGACATCGGTCATCCCGTCAAAGGTGTCGAGCTTGATCGTTGCGCCCAGTGCGGCTGCGGTCATCGGGAGCTCCACCGAGCAGTGCAGGTCATCGCCGCGGCGCTGGTAGGTCTCGTGCGGCGTGACGTTGACCTCGACATACAGGTCACCCGCGGGCCCCGCTCCCGGACCGACCTCGCCACTGCCGGCAAGCTGTATCCGGGTACCCGTGTCCACACCTGCCGGGACCCGGATGGTCAGGTTGCGGCGGTTGCGCACCCGGCCCTCGCCCGAGCACTCGAAGCAAGGGTCCGAGATGACGACCCCGTAGCCCTGGCAGGCGCTGCACGGACGGGCCGTCATCACCTGGCCGAGGAACGACCTCTGGACCTGCCGGATCTCACCTCTGCCGGCGCAGACGTCACACGTGCGCGTCCCGGTGCCTGGCTGCGATCCGTCTCCGTGGCAGGTGCCGCAGGCGATCGCCGTATCGATGGTCAGCTCGCGCTCGACCCCGAAGACCGCCTCTGCCATGTCGATGTCGAGCCTGATCAGGGCGTCCTGGCCACGACTCTGGCGCGACCGGGGCCCTCGACCTGCCCCGCCTGCCGCCTGACCGAAGAAGGCGTCCATGACATCGCTGAAGGCGAATCCCTGGCCGAAGCTGGAGTTCGCTCCGCCGTAGGGATCGGCGCCGGCGTCGTAGGCCCGGCGCTTCTGCGTGTCGGACAACACGTCATACGCCTGGGAGACCCGTTTGAAGCGACCCTCGGCTTCGGCGTCAGCGTTGACATCCGGGTGCAGCTTGCGCGCCATCCGGTGGTAGGCCCTTTTGACTTCCTCGGGGCTGGCATCGCGGCTGACGCCGAGATCCTGGTAGTAGTCGTTCAATGAATGTCCTTGCGCAGGTTGGTGGTTGAGTTACCCGAGGCTGGAGCGCACGCCCTATGGGTCAAGAATCTGTGAGACGTAGCGGGCAACGGCGCGGACCGACGCCATCGTTGTCGGATAGTCCATCCGGGTCGGGCCCAGCACGCCCAGCCCGGCCACGACATCTCTGCCGGTGCCGTACCCGGTGCTGACCACGGAGGTGGCGCTCAGCCCCTCGTAGGGGTTCTCGTGGCCGATTCGGACCGCCACCACGTCACCTTCGTCGCTCATGGTGGTTGTCAGGAGGGTGAGCAGCACGACGTGCTCCTCCAGAGCCTCGAGGACCGGCCCGATGGTCAGAGGGAAGTCCGTGCCGAAGCGCATGAGGTTGGACGTTCCCGCCAGGACCACGCGCTCCTCGCGCTCTTCGACCAGGGCGTCTTCGAGCGAGCGGACGACCGCACGGACGAGGTCGCGGTCGGCCGGGGCAAAGCTGTCGGGCAGAGACTGCAGCCGTGCTGCTGCCTCGGTGAGCTGATGTCCGCTGGTCTTGGCGTTCAGCCCTGAGCGCAGGTCAGCGATGAACTGTTCGCCCTCTTCGGCCAACAGGTCACGGGACGACTCGATGACTCGCTGTTCAACCCGGCCGGTGTTCACGATCAGCACGACCATCAGGCGGTTGGCCCCGATGGGCACCAGCTCGACGTGACGCACCGAGGACCGGGTCAGCGACGGATACTGCATGACCGCCACCTGCCGGGTCAGGGAGGCCAGCAACCGGACCGTGCGATCCACCACGTCATCAAGGTCCACAGCCCCCTGGAGGAACGTCGAGATGGCGGTACGCGCCGGGCCGCTCATTGGCTTGAGCTCGCTGAGCTGGTCGACGAAAACCCGGTAGCCGGCGTCGGTCGGGACCCGCCCGGCACTGGTGTGCGGAGCCGCGATCAGGCCCTCGTCCTCGAGTGCGGCCATGTCGTTGCGGACGGTGGCTGCCGACACGCCAAGGTGGTGGCGTTCGAGCAAGGCCTTCGACCCGACCGGCTCAGAGGTCTGCACGTAGTCCTGCACGATGGCGCGCAGCACAGCCAGCTTGCGTTCCTCGATCATGTGCCCCACCTCCACCTCGTTGACCACTCAGCCGGTCGCCGAACCAGTGGCTCAGGTCACCGGCCGGGTTGCGGCCTGATCACGTGCCAGCTCCATGGGCGAGTTGGCACTCCGATCTGTCGAGTGCCAAGTCTACGATGCCACGATGAACGATCAATACGGCGCCGATGTTCTCTCCGGTGACTGGCGCGTCCCCAAGGCCGGTCGGGCTCGCGAGGTCGAGGCCGAGTCCGGGCTGGTGGTCGAGGACGCGGAAACCGGCTGGTGCGGGGCGGTCGTCAGGGTCGAGAAGGCCGGAGGCATGGAGGTGGTTCACCTCGAGGACCGCGACGGACGCAGCCGCGGGTTCCCGCTGGGGCACGGGTTCCTGCTCGACGGTGCTCCGGTCATCCTGACGCGACCGACCGCGGCCGCGCGCGCAGCCGCTCAGGATGCCAGGGTCGCCGCGTCGCGGACCGCCAGTGGTTCGCGGGCCGTCGAGGGCGTGCCGGCCAGGGTCGCATCAGGGTCACGCATCTTCGTCGAGGGCAAGCACGACGCCGAGCTCATCGAGAAGGTCTGGGGTGACGACCTGAGGATCGAGGGGGTGGTGGTCGAGATGCTTGACGGCGTTGACGACCTGGCCGTCGTCGTCCGGGACTTCCGGCCAGGCCGGGGCCGGCGCCTGGGGATTCTGGTGGACCACCTCGTCCCCGGCACCAAGGAGACCGCGCTGGTTCAGGAGGCGCGCGCGCTCAGCAGCTTTGCGCCATACCTCAAGATCCTGGGTCACCCCTATGTCGATGTCTGGCAGTCCGTGCGCCCCGAGCGTCTCGGGTTCACAAGCTGGCCGGACATTCCCCGCGGGCAGTCCTGGAAACACGGCATCGTCGCCGAGCTGGGCTGGGCACACGCTAGCCAGACCGACATCGCTCACGCGTGGAAACGCATCCTGGCGACCGTGCGCACCTATGCCGACCTCGAGCCGACCCTGCTCGCCAGTGTCGAGGAGCTAATTGACTTCGTCACGAGTGACGAACAAGGGCTCAGCGTGACAACGAACATCAGCCTCAGTGTGACGACGCAGGAGTGACGAACAAGGGCTCAGCCGACACGACACCACAACGCATTGACAAAAACTCGACCGTTACGTGACCTGAGCAGTAGGTTTCTAGATACGGCGCATCTTTGAGCGCTCGACCTCAAGAGGGGTATGTGATGAGTGAGAACCCGCTAGACCCAGCCGCTCCGAGTGACCAACCGCCTCCGCAGCCCTACAGCGCGCCGCCGCCACCTCCACCCCCGATGGGTGGCCAGGCGCCGGCGTACGGCCAAACAGCGCAGGCGCCTGTCTCTCCCAGTGACGCCCGCATGTGGTCAATGTTCGGCCACCTCGGCGGCATTCTCTTCGGCTTCGTTCCTTCTCTGGTGATCTACCTGATCTACAAGGACCGTGACCCCTTCATTCG
>JAYSQH010000315.1:0-5164 GCA_043721655.1 Phycicoccus sp.
GACAAGGGGTCGAGCGCCGCGAACGCTCGCTCATCGGTCACGTCGTCCCCAACGTAGAGAGTCGCGTCCGAGCTCGACGCTCGCGCCAGGTGGACCAGCGCGCTGCCTTTGTCCGCCCCGGACACCGACAACTCGACGACCTCCTTGCCGGGAATGACATGCACCCCCGTATGCCGTCGCGCCACCTCGTGTGCGGCCTCGGTGGCGACGTCGGCCGCGGACGGCTCGACGCCCCGGGTATGCAGCACGACAGCGGCCGGTTTGTACTCCAATCGCACTGCGGGGTAACGCGATCTGATCGCCTCAAGCTCGTCACACAAGGTTGCCAGCAGAGCCGCCGCGGCTTCGTCGAGGAAGGCGGCACCGGCGGCCGACACGAGCTCGGCCCGGTCCCCGCGGTTGGTCTGGGCGCCGTGGCTGCCGATCAGGGTGATGCCATCGTCTGGACCAATGCCGGTCAACATCGCCAAGGTTGCGAGGTCGCGCCCCGACACGACCGCCGTGGTGACTCCGCCCAGGGCTGTTGCATCGCGCAGGGCCTCGAGACCACCGGGCACGGCTCTGGCTTGCAGGGGATCGGTGACGAAGGGGGCAAGCGTGCCGTCGAAGTCGACAGCCACCAGGACTTGGGACCGGGCAGCGAAGGCGGCGAGCGCGATACGGAGGTCCTCGCCCAGTCCAGTCAACTGCCTATCCGCTCTGATGCTCTGTCGGACGCTCTGAGGTTGGCCCGGTTGGCGCGCTCGGCGAGCAGCTCCTCTTCGCTGGCCCTGGTCGGCCGGTGCGGCTTCGACGGCGCCGACGCGAGCGCCTTGAGGTAGCGGGATGCCCACCGCTGCACATCGTGGTCAGCGACACGCTTGCGCATCGCCTTCATCCGGCGGCGCCGCTCGTCCTCGGGGGTCGTGATCGCGCGCATGATCGTCTGTTTCACGCCTTCGACGTCGTGCGGGTTGCAGATGAAAGCCTGGTGCAGCTCGTGCCAGGCACCGGTGAACTCGGACAGCACCAGGGCGCCACCAAGATCGTTGCGGCAGCTGACGTACTCCTTGGCGATGAGGTTCATGCCATCGCGCAGCGGCGTCACGAGCATGATGTCCGCGGCCACGAACATCGCGGCCATCTCTTCACGCGGATAGGAATGGTGCAGGTAGTGGATCGCGGTCGAGCCCAGGACGGAGTACTCGCCGTTGATCTGCCCGACCGTGCGCTCCACCTCCTCGCGCAGCACGCGGTAGGCGTCCACACGCTCCCGGCTCGGCGTCGCAACCTGCATCAGCGTCACGTTGGGTGGGGCAAGCGCCTTGTCCTGCAGGAGCTCCCCGTAGGCCTTCAGCCGGTGCCGTATGCCTTTGGTGTAGTCGAGCCGGTCGACGCCCAGCATGAGGATCTCCGGGTCGCCCAGCGAGGCACGGATCTGCGCCGCGCGGGCGAGGACTTCGGGGGTGCGTGCGAGAGCGGACAGGCCCTGGAAGTCCACCGAGATCGGGATGGCGCTGGCCCGCACCGTCCGTCGCGCCGGGTCGTCACCAGGGGGGGTGAACGTCACCGTGTCGCCCTTGGTCGACATACCCAGCAACCGGCGACAGGAACGCAGGAAGTTCTCGGCATCGGCGGTGCGCTGGAAGCCCAGGAAGTCTGCGCCCAGCAGCCCCTCAACCAGCGCCCGGCGCCACGGCAGCTGTGCGAATAGCTCGACCGGCGGGAAGGGTATGTGGTTGAACCAGCCGATGCGCAGGTCGGGCCGGATCGCCCGCACCATCGCCGGCACCAGCTGCAGCTGGTAGTCGTGAACCCAGACGGTGGCCCCCGGCGCCGCCACAGCGGCGATCGCCTGGGCGAAGCGATGGTTGATCGCCCGGTAGGTGTTCCACCACTGTCGGTGGAACGTCGCCTGGACGATCACGTCGTGGTAGATCGGCCAGAGCGTCTCGTTGCTGAAGCCCTCGTAGTACTCCTCGATCTCAGCGGAGGTGAGGCTGACCGGATGCAGGTAGAGGTTGCCCAGGTGGAACGGTTCAGGGGCAGGCCCGGACTCGCCAGCCCAGCCGACCCACGCCGCGGTGCGGTCCGCCATGACCGACTCCATCGCTGACACCAGACCGCCCGGGCTGCGCTGCCAGGTGCCCTCGCCGCGGGCGTCGACTACGAGGTCAACGGGGAGGCGGTTTGCGGCAACCACCAGGTCAAAAGTCGGTCCAGCAACGGTCACGCGTGATCAGCTCCTGTCTTGGGGGTCTGCTGCCAGCCTACCGACGAGCCCTGTTGACGCCCCAGTCGCGTCGTCCTCTGGCGAGAGCGCCAGAGGATGGCTACGGTCGGTGTATGCGAATCTCAGACGTGATCCGTCGCAAAGGCGACCTTGTGGTGACCGTGCGCTCTGACATGACCGTTCTGCGGCTGCTGGAGATCCTCGACGAGCACAACATTGGTGCGCTGGTGGTCAGCGATGACGGCTCGACAGTGACGGGAATCGTGAGTGAGCGCGATGTGGTGCGTCACCTTCGAACGACCGGGGCAGGCGTACTCGGTCAGAGCATCGCCAGCATCATGACCAGCGATGTCCACACCTGCACCCCTGAGGACACCACCGAAGACCTGGCCCGAACTATGACCGATCGTCGCATCCGTCACGTCCCCGTCGTCACCGACGGCAAGCTCGTGGCGATCGTCAGCATCGGGGACATCGTCAAGTGGCGGATCGCTGAGCTTCAGACCGAACGGGACCACTTGGTCGACTACATCCAGCAGTAGTCGCCGGCACCCGGACCTGGTGGCTCGGCCACGACGCGTCAAGGTGTGCGCTGTTGCGTCGGGAAGCAGTCGTCACGGCATACCGTAGGGGCATGACGGCAGGGCTGATGCGGGACGGCGAAGCGGGCCGATTCCTGCCGGTTCCTGCCCAGTGGATCGGGCCCTACCGGCTGATCGAGCAGCTCGGCGAGGGCGGCATGGGCGTCGTTCACCTCGCGCTCGACCAGTCGGGGCGCGCTGTGGCCATCAAGGTACTGCGCGAGCACATCGCTCATGACAGTGAGGCACGCAGCCGCCTGAAACGGGAGGTCCAGACGCTGGCCCGGGTGCAGGACGCCCGTGTTGCGTCCGTTCTCGATGCCGACACCGAGGGACCTCGGCCCTACATCGTGACCAGGTACGTCCCCGGCCCCTCGCTCGACCGAGTCGTCGCCGACGACGGGCCGCTGAAGGGTGAGTCACTGTTGCGGCTGGGTCGCGGGCTCCTGCAGGCCTTGGAGTCGATCCACGGCGCAGGCGTCATCCACAGAGACCTCAAGCCCGCCAATGTCCTTCTCCTTGATGGTGATCCGGTCGTCATCGACTTCGGTATCGCGCACGTCGCTGACGACATCCGGCTGACGATGACCGGACTGGTGATGGGGACACCGGGCTATCTGTCCCCGGAGGTTGTCGAAGGAGCACCGGTCACGGAGGCGACGGACTGGTGGGGCTGGGCCGCCACCCTCGCCTTCGCCGCATCCGGTGCGCCGCCGTTCGGGCGCGGGCCGATGGATGTTGTCCTCGACCGGGTCCGCCGCGGGCAGGCGGACCTATCGGGTGTTGACGCCCGGCTGTCTCCCCTGCTGCAGGCTGCCCTCTCGCCGATCGCTGGGGTCCGTCCTCACGTCGACGAGATCATTGACGCTCTGGACCGGTATGCCGCGGGCACGCCCCTCACGCTCTCCTTTCCCGTCTCCTTCCCCAACCTCGTCGCCGAGCTCTCACCGCTGGAGCGGGAACGCTGGGATCCTCCTCGGGAGCCGGAGCCGGACCAGGAGACGAGCTGGCCGGTGGAATGGCTGGCGGATCCGGAGACTGGACCCCGGCAACCGGACCCGCGGATCGGACGGCCCGCTCGCGTCGGGACGCTGCTGGTGCTGATGGCGGCAGTGCTCGGCGTGGCTGCGGTCTGGCCCCTCGTGGCCATCGGGCTGATCGTCTTGTGGTCGTGGTGTGCCCGCTTCGCTGACCGTTCGCTCACATCGGTGGTGCTGCGTCGATACGAGAGCGGACGGCGACGACGTGACGTCCCCCTTGCGGTCATCCTCAGTCCATGGCATGTCGCCGTCGCGGCCTCCGCCACCGTTATAGGCCTGGCGCTCCCGGCGATCCTCGCGGTCGCCTCGACCTTCTCGGCGGCCTTGGCGCTCGAGCCCTGGTCCGGCGGCGACCCACAGCCCGCCAGGTCGCTTCCGCTCGTCGTGGGTGGCTTCATCGGACTCTTGATGGCGTGGTGGGGACCAGGCGGTGCGTCCCTGCGGCGCGGGTCCCGCAGCCTGGTCAGGGGGCTGGTGCCGGGCCAGACGATGACCGCCATCGTCGTGGGCGCGCTGTTCCTGCTGGGGGCCGGGCTCGGGGTGTGGGCCTGGCTGCGCCACGGGCAGCCGGACCTCTGGCCTTGGCCGCGAGGCGCGCGGCCGGATGTGTGGGCCTGGTTCAGGTGAGCTCCCCAGACTGCAGGCGATTGCCGACGTTCCGGCATACGTGGGGGTTGTGCTGCCATAGAGTGTCCCGTAGCGTCTCGGCTTCGTGACAAAGCCTTCGGGACAAAGCCGACAACTGCATATCGCCATCACACGCAACGTGTGTCCGCAGCGCCGAACCTCGTCGGCGGACACTGACCGGGAGATCCCCGGACATGGACGAGGGTGGGGGACCCAATGGTGAGTCGGCTCGAGCCGACTCTTGGGGTGAAGCCGGTACGCCGGCCGGGCGCCTGACAGCCCGAACCCGACAGCTGACCTCTCAGGCGCCCGTCAGGAGAGGACTCCGTCTTGTACTACGCCCCCAAACACGCTGCCGCGCGCGCGCCTCGCCACCTGCGCAACCGCATGACCGGCGTCGCGATTGCCGGTTCGGTGACCCTGGTCACCGGTGTCGCCCTGAGCGCCCCCGCCAACGCGAACGGTTCGGTGTGGGACGCCGTGGCCGCTTGCGAGAGCGGTGGCAACTGGGCCATCAACACCGGCAACGGCTACTTCGGCGGGCTGCAGTTCTCGTCCTCGACCTGGAAGTCGTCCGGAGGCACCAGCTTCGCGGCACGCGCCGACCAGGCCACCAGGGCGGAGCAGATCCTCACCGCCCAGCACGTCCTCGCTTCTCAGGGAGCCGGCGCCTGGCCCACCTGCGGCGCGCGCGCTGGACTCAC
>JAYSQH010000316.1:0-1988 GCA_043721655.1 Phycicoccus sp.
GCGCCCGGGTAGCGGCGACCACAGCGCATGGATGGTGCCCAGCGCCGCATAGCAGTCGCGCACGCTGTCGACCGTGACGCGGATGCCCACCAGGTCGTAGATGTCGGCGAAGTCGCGGCCGCGGACGATCATCTTCTGGTAGATCGAGTAGTAGTGCTTGGGCCGTCCCGTCACGGTGGCGGTGATCTTCGCGGCCTTCAGGTCACCGGTGATCTTCGTGACGATCTCGGACAGCTGAGTGTCCCGTGAGGGGGCGCGGTCCGCGACGAGCCGGACGATCTCGTCGTACCTCTTGGGGTAGAGGGTGGCGAAGGCGAGGTCCTCGAGCTCCCACTTGATGGTGTTCATGCCCAGCCGGTGGGCCAGGGGTGCGTAGATCTCGAGCGTCTCACGCGCCTTGCGCTGGGCCGACGCCTCCGAGACGTAGCGCCAGGTGCGGGCATTGTGCAGACGGTCGGCCAGCTTGATCACCAGGACGCGGATGTCGCGGGCCATGGCCACGACCATCTTGCGGACGGTCTCGGCCTGCGCAGCCTCTCCGTAGGTCACCTTGTCGAGCTTGGTCACGCCGTCGACGAGCATCGCGACCTCATCGCCGAAGTCGCGGGTCAGGGCCTCCAGGCTGTATGCCGTGTCCTCCACCGTGTCGTGCAGCAGGGCTGCGGCCAATGTGGCCGGGGGCATACCGAGCTCGGCCAGGATCGTGGTCACAGCCAGCGGGTGGGTGATATATGGGTCGCCGCTCTTGCGCAGCTGGCCCTCATGAGCGTGCTCGGCCACGGCAAAGGCCCGCTCGATGATCGACAGGTCAGCCTTGGGATGGGTGGACCGAACGGTACGCAGCAACGGTTCCAGCACCGGGTTGGTGTCGGTGCGCGGTCCGCCGAAGCGGGCGAACCGGGCCCTGACCCGGGAGGACGTGGGAATGGGCCCGGTCGGCAGATCAACCTCAGGGGGCGTCATCGTGCCGGGGATCCCCGTCACGATCTCCTCGCTCATTCGTGCAGTCTACGGGCCCGGCAACGAGAGCATCGCGTGGACCGTGCGGCCCGCCAGCTTGCTTCGGCCGTTGAGGAAACCCAGCTCCAGAACCACCTCGACCGCCTCGACGCTTGCCCCGGCGCGTTCGATCAGCTCACAGGCTGCGGCGGCCGTGCCGCCGGTGGCCAGGACGTCGTCCATGACCAGGGCTCGCGTGCCAGCTGCGAAGGCGTCGGCATGGACCTCGATGACGGCGCTGCCGTACTCCAGGTCGTACTCGGCACTGTGTGTCGCGCCGGGCAGCTTGCCCGCCTTGCGGACCGGTACGAACCCGATGCCGAGCTCATAGGCGACCGCGGCACCGAGGATGAAGCCGCGGGCCTCGATGCCGACGACGACGTCCACGCGACCGGCATACCGGCTGGAGATGTCCTGCACGACGGCCCGCAGGGCGGGACCGTCGCTCAGCAGCGGGGTGAAGTCCTTGAAGGTCACGCCCGGGACGGGAAAGTCCGGGATGTCGCGAAGGCGACTGGCCACGACCTCACCGATCGGAGCAGTCAAGGGCGCTGCGTTCAAGGGCGCTGCGTTCGAAGGGGCTGCGTTCAAAGGGACTGCGCCCCTCAGCGCTTCGACTTCGGCGGACGTCTGGGTTGGTTGCGGGGTCCGGTCTGTACGTAGGGGTGCAGGGTTCGTCCGCTGGCCGAGGTGCCGCTGCCGGCCTGGGCGGGAGACGCATCCTGGATGTCGGAGATGTCCTGGCCCGCCTGCGCGACCGGGTCACCGACGGCCAGGACAGTGCTTGCCTGACGGGCCTTGGCGGCCTGGTAGCGCTGCGCCCGCTTCTTGAGCTCTTGCATCGCCGGCTCCCGCTCGCGCAGATCCGCGAGCACCGGGGTGGCGATGAAGATCGAGGAGTAGGTGCCGACGGCGATGCCGACGAACAGCGCAAGGCTGAGGTCGAGCAGCGTGCCCGGGCCGAGCAGGAAGAACCCGATGAACAGGAT